>CAZMXD010000021.1:0-15344 GCA_964570185.1 uncultured Nitrospina sp.
AAACTCCTTCAAAGGTTAATAAGGTTCTATTACTTTTCCCGCCAGCATATACCATCAAATCATCTAGAGATATTAATCCGCTTCCGCCAATTGGTATCGGGATGCTAGCATCCGTTCTAGAGAAAAAAAATTATGAAGTTAAAATTCTTGACTGTTTGGTTCGCGGGTGGGACCAAGAAGAAGAAACTGAAGCAAACAAAGATATAGTAAGGGTAGGCTTAACTAATCAACAGATAATAAAATTTATTAAGGAGTTTAAACCTGATGTAGTTGGAGTTAGCTGCATGTTTAGTGTTCAACATAAAATCTATCCCCAAGTTTTTGAAGCCATTAAATCAGCTGATCCGAACATCATAACCGTAGCTGGTGGAGCGCACGTAACGGTTTGTTCGAAAGAGGTCCTAGAGGATCCCCACTGCGACTACATTATTGCTGGGGAAGGAGAAGAATCTATCGTAGACTTTCTTGATGCTGTTCAGGGTAAAAAGAATTTTGAGGCAGTTGATGGACTAGGCTGGTCGAAAAATGATTCAGAACAAATTCTAAACCCCAAATTAAAGTGGCTTGAGGACTTGGACTCATTACCTTTCCCCGCCTATCATCTTCTTGGGCTCGAACAATACTTTGGGTTAGAATCTTCTCACGGAGTTAGGCAGTCTAAAGAGTTTGCTCCCATAGTAACTTCTCGCGGATGCCCTGCGAAGTGTACTTTTTGCAGCGCCAACAAAATGTTTGGTTATAAGTTTAGAACTCGTTCTGCAGAAAATGTATTGAGTGAGCTTTGGTTTCTTAAAAAAACCTATGGTATTAAAGAAATCATGTTTGAAGATGATAATGTCACCGCAAGCCGAAAACATGCGGTAGCACTATTTCAAAAAATGATAGACCAGAAAATTGATCTAAAATGGGATACCCCCAACGGAGTTGGGATGTGGACACTGACCGATGACATAATTGATTTAATGAAAGAAGCCGGGTGTATTAAGATTAACTTCCCGATCGAAAGTGGGGATCAAGAGGTTCTTAAAAATATAATCAAAAAGCCGCTTGATCTTAAACGTACTAAGAATCTTTTTAAACGTTGTCGAGATATCGGACTAGATTATGGAACCTTTCTTGTTGTCGGAATGCCAGGAGAAACTGTCGATGATATATGGACTTCCTTCAAGTTTTGTGCGGAAGTCGGTTCTTATAGTCCTCATACTTCAGTTGCTACACCTTATCCTGGAACAGAATTGTATGAAGAATGTAAGGAAAAAGACTATTTCTCTAGAGAATATGCTCTCGACGGACTATTTATTTCTAGCTTTATGCTCAAAACTCCTGACTGGTCCGAAGCAGATCTACGGAAGGTATTAATAAAAGGGAAGTTTTATCTTAAGTTCCGTCAAATAATTGATCGGCCATTGGACGCACTAAAGTTGTTCAAAAGACTGGTTCTACAACCTTTGAAAATTATTAGCTATATTAAGCGTATCACTAAGTCTGGCAGTGTATGGCGAAACCCCGCACATTCCCCAGAAGGTTCTTTAAAAAATTAACTAACATTTTTTAAAGTAATCCTTACCCCTAGCGTTTCTTGATTTATAACACCACTATTTTCTGAATAATCAGTAAACATTTTTTCCCATTAATTAGTCAAGAAAGCTAAAAGTCATAATGGTTTTATCAATCTATAGATTAGAAACTTTCTGGCCAAAAATGAAATTTTTTCTGGTGTACAATTAAAAAAATTTGTTAATTTCGTGGATGAAAAAATTGAAAGTATTGCTACTGCGCATCTATTCGAGGAACGCCAACAACAAATTTCACCCTCAGACTTTCATTGGACTTGATTCTCTAAAAAGGCTACAATCCTTAAATAATTCAAATATTTATAGATGTGAGAGTTTCGTTTAAAGTAACACGACTAATAAGGAGACTGGATTCACTGTCCAGAACATAACAACACTTATGATGCGATTATCCCGATCGATCGTGGGCCAACAAGAAGCAGAAGCCCTCTCCGAAGTAATATTAAAAGACGGCTATCTTGGAATGGGAAACCAAGTGGCAATTTTTGAAAAAGAGATCGCTTCATTTCTAAACGTACCAAAAGAATGGGTCATTTGCGTCAGTTCAGGTACAGCTGCTTTGCAACTAGGTGTGCAAGCAGTTATCGAACCAAGAGATGAGGTCTTAGTACAATCATTAACCTTCATTTCTTCATATCAAGCTATTTCTGCTACTGGCGCAAAACCGATTTCTTGCGAAGTAAAGCCAGAAAATATCACCATTGACCTGCTTGACGCAAAAAATCGTCTAACGCAAAAAACACGCGCAATTATGCCAGTCCACTATGCAAGTAACCCTGGAAATCTTAACGAAATTTACGATTTTGCCCAAAAGCATAAACTGCGGGTCGTAGAAGATGCAGCCCATGCATTCGGCTGTACCTATAAAGAAAAAAGAATCGGATCATTTGGAGATATAGTCTGTTTTAGTTTTGACGGAATAAAAAACATCACCAGTGGAGAAGGTGGTGCAATCGTGACTAAAGATTCGGACGTGGCTAAATACATCAGAGATACCCGTCTGCTCGGCGTGGAAAACGATACAGAAAAAAGATTAGCTAATGAAAGAAGCTGGGAATTTGATGTAACCAATCAGGGATATCGTTATCATATGAACAATCTGTCTGCAGCCATTGGAAGGGTTCAACTGACTCGTCTAACTGAGGAATTTGCTCCAAAACGGATCGAACTGGCAAATATCTATAGAAACAATTTAGCGCATACTCCTGGAATCCAACTACTGAACACCGAACTGGGGCCGATAATTCCACATATTCAGCCTATACGAGTTCTGAATGGTAGAAGAGATAAACTGCGACTGACGCTTGAAAACCTGGGTATACAAACAGGTATTCACTACAAGCCAAATCATCTTTTAAGTTTTTACTGTAGAGAGAATGAGTCCTTACCTATTTGCGAGCAACTTTATAAAGAACTTTTGTCTTTACCTCTTCATCCAGGTCTTACTAGAAATGATATAAAACAAGTATGTGATACTGTCATCGAATTTATTAACACAAATCACTAGAAATAATTATGCAAACAGTAATTCTTTGTGGCGGCATAGGAACACGACTAGCTGAAGAAACGGAATCGCGACCTAAACCGATGGTTGAGATCGGAGGGATGCCTATTCTCTGGCACATAATGAAAATCTACGATTGCCATGGTTTCAAAGATTTCACCCTAACCCTTGGTTATAAAGGAGAGATAATTAAAGATTACTTTATCAACTATTACCATCATACTAGTGATATTACAGTAAAGCTTGGCGAGGGAATAACTAACTGCTCCAATGGTGGTACAGAAAATTGGGCCATTCGAATGGCTAATACAGGGCAAAACACCATGACAGGAGGTCGCCTACACCAACTGGAACCCTTTTTGCGCTCCGAGGGAACTTTTATGCTGACTTACGGTGACGGAGTAGCCGATATAGACATTAACGCCCTGGTCAATTTCCATAAAAAGCATGGGAAATTAGCCACTGTTACTGCAGTGCGTCCGCCAGCGCGCTTTGGAACTATGCAATTTGATGGGGAATTAGTTACAGACTTTCATGAAAAACCACAAACAGGTGAAGGGTGGATAAATGGGGGGTTCTTTGTGTTTGAGCCAGAAATATTTGATTACTTGCATGGCAATGAAACAGTTTTAGAGGGCGATCCTTTAGAAAAACTTGCTCAAGAAAGACAGCTCATGGCATTTCATCATACTGGTTTCTGGCAATGCATGGATACACTCCGTGATCGTAATTTTTTAAATCAGGAGTGGAAATCAGGTGATGCCCCTTGGAAAACCTGGAAGGATACGAAATAAGTGGCTGCATTTTCGAAAGCATACTCAAACCGACGCGTTCTAGTCACAGGAAATACAGGGTTTAAAGGATCTTGGCTTTGTCAATGGCTATTAAGTCTTAATGCCCAAGTTGCAGGTTACTCATTAGATATTCCCACCCACCCTTCTAATTTTGAGGCATTGGATTTAGAGTCTCAGATAAAACATGTTTCAGGGGATATTCGGGATCGAGTTGCTCTTCAAAAGACGTTTGACTCATTTCAACCGGAAATTGTTTTTCATCTTGCTGCCCAAGCATTAACTCGACATTCATATGATGATCCTCTCTTAACATTTGAAACTAATACGATGGGGACACTCAATCTTCTGGAATGTATTCGTAATCAAAATTCAGTTTATGCGGCAGTTATAATCACAACTGATAAATGTTACAGAAACGACGAGTGGGTTTGGGGTTATCGGGAAAACGATCCGCTTGGAGGTAATGATCCTTATAGCGCATCTAAAGCCTGTGCAGAAATTATTAGCAAAGGCTATATGCAATCTTTTTTCAAAAATGCTGGGCCCGCGATCGCAACCACAAGAGCTGGAAATGTAATCGGTGGAGGTGACTGGGCTTCAGACCGCATTATCCCTGATTGTATTCGAGCTTGGTCAAAGGGAGAACAAGTCAAAATTCGCAATCCTAGCTCTCGACGTCCTTGGCAACATGTGTTGGAGGCAGTCAGCGGATACCTTTGTTTAGGTGCTTCTTTGTTAAACGGGGAGGAATCCGTGAGAAATGAAGCTTTCAATTTTGGACCATCTTCGAGTGTTATTCAATCGGTGGGAGAACTGATTTCTGAGCTTGCCAAACACTGGGAAACAGCGAAATGGGAAATCCAGCCTGAGGAAGATTCAAACAAATATGAGTCCACTCTTTTAAAACTAAATTGTGACAAAGCACTCCACTATTTGGATTGGCAAGCGATTCTCTCAATCGCTGAGGTGATTGACTTCACCAGTTTATGGTACAAAACCTATTACTCTTCTCCCGATCTAATTACCAAACTGACTAGAGAACAAATTGAAGAATACACTTTATTAGCCGCTGAGAAAAAACTGCCTTGGGCAATATCATGATTAAATCAAAAATAGAGGGTGTTTCCTTTCAGCCGTTAAAAATCATTTCAGATGAACGAGGAGCGGTTCTACACATGCTTCAAAACAATGACCCCTTCTTCAAGAATTTTGGAGAAATTTATTTTAGCGAGATAAACTCAGGTTTCGTTAAAGCGTGGAAAAGGAATAAAAAGCAAACTCAAAACCTTGCGGTCCCAATAGGCTTAATTAATTTAGTCATTTATGATGATCGCTCTAACTCAGAAACAAAAGGGGTTCTTTTCGACTGCACACTAGGTAGACCGGATCATTATAATCTGATTAGAATTCCTCCCCTACTATGGTATGGCTTCCAAGGTATAGGAGACACACCCGCATTAATCGCCAACTGCGCAGATCGACCTCATAATCCCGCAGAATCAGAAAAAATTGATCCAAAGTCAGACTTTATTCCTCACATTTGGTAAATGTGGGCTATCTTTTTATTTCTTTTGGAGTGACAATTATTTAAGGAATGAGTTAGACTTGCACGCAATTTAAAAAGGTAAGGTTTATTTCAGATATCAGTAATTACAACAAACTTTCAAAGCCCTACAAACCCTCTTACACTGTAAATCTGTATTTCATAGAGAGTATTTTTTGTCATAAGAAGCCTGGCAGCAAAAAATGATTTAAGCGATATCTAGTTGTCCAGATGCTCAATATACTTATAAAACTTTAATTCTATTTACGTGACTCCAAGCGTTACTATACTAACAACAGTTTATAATGGTGAAAAGTTTGTTGAGCAGTGTATTGCCAGTATACTTCACCAAACTTTAGAAAATTTTGAATTCATCATTCTTAACAACGGGTCAACCGATAGAACAGCAGACATATTAAATAGCTTTTCTGACCCCCGTTTAAAAGTAGTACATCAAAAAAATCTAGGTATCTCCGCTTCTCTCAATAAAGGAGCCCAATTGTCAGCTTGCGATTTAATCGCGCGACTAGATGCAGACGATTATTGTTTCCCCTCACGACTAGAGCATCAGGTAACCTTCATGAACCAACATCCCCATATAGTTCTTTGCGGATCTCGATGGTCTGAAACAGTCGATGGGAAATTGTTAAAACAACGAGTTCCTTTTATTGAAACAGACCGAGCGATAAGAAAATCAATGTGCTTATTTAATCCGTTTTCCCACAGTATGGTGATATTTAGAAAGAAAACCTTCTTCGAAAGTGGTGGTTACAACTGCAAATATAAATACGGTCAAGATTACGATTTGTGGATGCGTATGTTAAATTTTGGAGAAGCTAGGGTTTTGAAAGAAGAGCTAGGAGTAGTGCGAGTATCCAAACAATCGGAATCATTTCAAAATGCAAGGGAACAAAAACTTGAAGGACTTTGGATTCGATGGAATGCTTTTTTGCAATTTGGAGGAAATCCTATAAAAGCTTTATATTATTTTTTAAAAACTCTGCTAGGATTAATACTCCCATAAAAAACCAATTGAAATCAAAAATTGCAGTTGACTGTTCCGACTTTTAGATGTGGTTAAAAGGAATAAAAATCAGATTCAGGGCGTGTCCTAAATTTGTCGGGAAATTGTTCTTAACCAGATTGTTATTATTGAAAATTTAATGGCATTGATATTGCCAACTTGAGCAAGGCCATTCTGTTAACATTTAAATCAAATAATAGCTACTATAATTCACCCGTGTGGTATGAAGCTAGAGTTCCAATTGATTCCTCTTTCTTCCCCGTCACTTTCTTGGGGCCTTCCATATAAGTCTTAAAAATATACTTACAAAATCGATTATTAACAATTAAGTAACGGGCAAGGGCTGAGAGGTTGGTGAAGCGTAACAAAAATGCCCTTAACATTTTCAGAAAAATTTTGTCAGCTGACCAATGTCCTTTAAAACAGCGAAGCCAAAAATAGATAAATTCAAATTGAATTTGCCATTTTGGGAAATCTTTAAGGTCTAAAGTAGCCCGATGTCTCTCATTACTCTCTTCGGTACCGCCAGCTGGAATTACTCCATGCTCGACAGCCACATTATAGAGATCCGTGCCTAAATAGGGATAAAAAATGGATAGCTGCACGTCTTCTGGTTGCAACTCGCGTACCACTCGCACTGTCTCCATATAGTCTTCAAAAGTTTCTCCAGGAACACCCATTAGTGTTAGAAGAGATGTTGCCACACCATATTCTCGTGCTGTTCTACAAAACCCAATCAATTCTTCATTGGTATATCTTGGGCGGCGAAGAATCTCTCGGCGCACACGGAAAGAGCCTGATTCCAATCCTACATTCAAAGCTGTCACATTTGCTTTTTGGCACAGTTCTAAAAATTGTCTGTATTTTTCTTCGATCCGAACAAAGTTGGAATGAAGAGCTAAATTAATTCTAAAAGTTAATTTTTCTTTTCTCGAATTATTGTATTCTGCCAGTTTCTCGAAAAGATCAATTCCTTTGACAATATCAGCACCCACCGTTTCAATTTCTAAGTAAATATGCTTCATTTGAGGGTATTGTCTGACCAAATAATCAATTTCTGAAATCATGTCTTCAGATGAACGATAACGGACATATTGACCTTCAGCCAATTCCTCCATCGCATGGTTGGAACAATAGGTGCATTTATAAGGGCAACCTCGCCCTACTAATATTGAGGCTTCTTCATTGGGGTTAGCGACCCAAGGTTCCCATAGTGTGCGATCCACATGGGGAATCGTATCCAAGTCCTCGTTAAAAGGGGCCGTAAGATTTCTTTCGATTTCTCTTGTTTTGGGATGTCGAATCCAAAGGTTTGAAATTCCTGAAGGCCATTTCCCTTTTTCTAATTGATGGGCTAATTCGACAACAGGCTGATCTCCTTCACTCACGCAGATAGCATCCATATTCACACACTCAATGGCTTGTTCTGGAGCTAAAGAAGCGTGATGTCCTCCAAGAATCACAAATATACTGGGGTCAATTTCCTTTATAAGTGCCGCAACCTTTTCTATGGGGGGAAACTGAGAAGATACGGCTGACAAACAGAATAGCTGCGGCTTTTTTTCTTTAATATATTTTTCTAGGATTTTTCGGAGCGGGGTAACCGGGCTAATGACAAACAAATCTACATCATGTCCGGCAACTTTTAATACGGTTGCTATGATTGAAATTCCAAAAGGAATTTCCATTGGCGACCGTAATGGCTTGTCGATGGAACAATAGTTCTCAATCGAATATACACAACCAATTCTCATGAATTAAGAACCCCTTATCCCTTTCAAATTACAAATTGAAAGGTGAAAAATAAATTAAGATACGCATAAATTATATTAGAAAACCATCGGCAAATCAATAAATGAGAGGGATTCTTTAATTTGCCTCTTAAAACCTTATGGATTTTAAATTACTAAACTCAGAGGATTGGGCGAGAAATAATTGGTCAGCATCCTTTAGGTTGTTTCTGCGAAGGTCCAATTTTTTCAGGTGGGTAAGCATGGAGGAGCTTGCGAGTATCTTAAGCCCGTTTTTTGAAATGAAATTTCCAGCAACCTCCAACTCTTCAAGTTGTATTAGTGAATTGGAATTGATAATTAATTGAAACCCTTCGTCTCCCATAGAAATTCCAGAAATTTTTAAAATCTTTAAGTTTTTAAAATTCTCTGATTTGGAGAGCAATAAAAAACCTTTTTTATCGATAGAGTTACCGTTTAAATTTAATTCTTTAATATTTTTTAAATAAGATGACTGAGAGATAGCCAATATCCCTGTCGATGTCATTCCCGTGTTCTCCAAATTTAAGACTTCAAGATTTGACATGGATACCGACTCACTTAAAAGGAGAACTCCTTTATCCCCAATGGAGTTGTCCATCAGATTCAGGCTTTTTATATTTTTAAAAAAAGGAGAAGCGGCCAACTGTCCAACCCCTTGATGGTCGAACAGATTACTGCGTAATGATAAAGAAAAAACCTCTTCCATTTTTTGATATAAAGATAGCGCCTTAATATCTTTGTTTCTTAAATAAAGAACATTTAGGTTCAGGCTTTTATCTTCCGTTATTTTTTCTGCTAGGTTTCGCGTGCGTAAATCTAATAATGCGGATTCTCCATGCGATTTGAACTTATTATCCGCCATATTGAGGTTTTTCAGATTGGTTAAGTTTTTAGAATGGGCCAAACTTAATGAGCCAGAGTCACCGATATTATTTGAATCCAGAATCAAATCTCTCAACTGGTTTAATGTGGGAGAATTTGCGAGAACCTTAGCGCCTTCGTCGGATATCTGGTTCCAGCCCAGGTTCACATGATCTAAACCTTCGAATCCCCCCGACTGAGCCCAGTCTAAAATTATATCGTTCCCTATTTGGTTTTTTCTGAGATTTAGAATCTTGAGTTCGGGAATTGCGGTTCCGTCAGGAAATTTATTGGTTTCTTTTTTTCCAATCTTGTTCATTTCCAAATCTAAAGAATGTAGGCTTCGTAGCTTGGGGGATTTTACAAGGCTCAAAGCTCCAAAATGGGTTATTTGGTTATAAGCCAGTTCTAATGACTTCAATTTGGGAAAGTTGTTAGATTCGGTTAGGTTCAGGGCTCCATCATCACCGATTTCATTGGAGTTCAAAATCAGGTGGCTTAAATTACTCAAAGACTCGCAAGCGGCCAGTTTTTTTAATCCTGTGTCAGAAATTTTGTTCCAGCTTAAATCAAGTTGCCTGACATGAGAAAGGTCCTTGGATTGGCAAATAAATGCTATTCCCGCATCTCCCATTCGCTCATAGCTTAAATTCAAAACAGGATCTTTTCGAACCAATTGTTTGTTTAAATTACGAATGAAATTGGATTCTTTATTTATAGTGGGCATGAACTAGTCTTTTGCCTTAAAGATATCGGTTTTTACTTGACCCAAATTCTGCAGGCGTTCCGAGTCATCTAAAAGTGCAAGGCCCTGCGGATGAACCAAATTATATGTAATATTGAGCGTTTCCAGATTTTTTAATCCTGAGAGCTTGGCCAATGCTTCCATTCCTCTAAGGCCAATGCGATTAGCATCCAAATGCAATGCTTTCAGGTTTTTTAAACAAGTAGAGCTTGCTAAAGCTTCGGCGCCATCATCCCCAATTCTATTAAAAGATAAATCCAGAGTCTCCAAGTTTTTTAAATTTTTAGAATTTGCCAATGCAATAGCTCCTTCATCTCCAATCCTGTTGGTATATAAACTTAAATACCTTAATTGCATTACATTGTCAGAATCTGCCAGAGCGATTACTCCATCATCACCAATTCTATTTTCATAGATCCATAATTCTTTTAAGGGTTCAAAAAATTCGGAATTGGCCAGATCCTCAAGGCCTTGGTCCTTAATTTTATTTGTGTGCAAAAATAAAATCTCGATATCCGGAAGCGCAATATTTTCAGCCAATTCTTCAGCCATTAGGTTGTCGATACCCTTATTGGAAAAATCGAGAGTCTTTTTATCCTTACTCAAGCCTCTCTTTATCCATTTCCTGATGTAGGAGATGTCCTCAGCCATGTTGTATCCGCTTAAAAGTAAAAGGGTTCATTGTATAAAGGTGAGTTAAAAAGTAAAGAGATAAATGCCAATTTTATCTAATTCCAATTGTTCTTCCCAGAAATAAGAGGAAATTCCGTATACTTATTGTGCCAATGGTTAATAAATATATAGAATGGTGAACAATACTAGGCTAATTTTTTCTCATGATATCAGTAAATTATGGATAAAGGTGTTTAATTATTGAGGCATTTTCCCCTTGCTTATATGCCTATTTGGATTCCTCAAATGTTTTCAAAACTGATTTATACCTGCATTCTTACTATTGTTCTATCTGGTTGCACAAACAACCCGTATTCGGATCCATCCATCTTTAGGATGACTATTAAAAATGAGCCGCCTACTCTAGATGGAACTCTTGCTACGGATAGCGTCTCTTTCACCATTCTAACTAATTTAATGGAAGGGCTCACCCAATATGATGCCGACCTGAATCCGATTCCCGCTATCGCAAAACGATGGGAATATTCCAACGAAGGTCGAACTATCACTTTTTATTTGCGAAAAGATGTTTTTTGGAGTGATGGGAAGCATGTAACGGCCGTCGATTTTGAGTACTCCTGGAAACGACTCCTCGCTCCGGAAACGGCCGCTCAATATGCCTATTTTCTTTTCGACATTAAAAATGCATTTGAATACAACACAGGGAAACTTAAGGATAAGGATCAGGTTGGTGTCCGAGCTCTTGCTTCAGACATTTTAGAAATCACACTAAAAAAGCCTGTTGTATATTTCCCAAGCATCACGACCTTTATGGTTACCTTTCCTCTTCGCAAAGACATTATTGAAAAATACGGAGACAATTGGACCGAACCTGAAAATATAGTGACTAATGGCTCCTATCTTTTGAAGAAGTGGGAGCACGAATATAAATTGGTTTTGAAAGCCAATCCGAACCATTATGAAGGAAAACCCAAAATAAACGCAGTTGAAATTTTTGTTGTCCAAGAACCAACGACAGCATTAACACTTTATGAAACGGGTGAATTGGATTATATCGAGTTGCCCCCTATTGCCATTCCTTATTACAAAAGTAGCCCTGAATATAGAAATAAGCCACAGCTTCGAGGGTATTATTATGGTTTTAATATAGAAAAACCTCCTTTTAATAATGTTTTGGTTAGACGAGCTCTGGCACATTCAATTAATAGGGCTTTATTACCCAAAATTCTCAAAGGAGGTGAGCTTTCTACATCTTCGTGGATACCAAAAGGTATGTTTGGCTATAACGAAAGCATTGGTGCGAAATTTAACCCTAAAAAAGCACGATCGCTACTAGCACAGGCTGGGTATCCTGAAGGGAAAAACTTTCCAGCGGTGTCAGCTGTTTTTAATACTGGAGATGTAAATAGATTGGTGGGAGAGTTTCTCCAAGAGCAATGGAAAAAGCACTTGAATATAGATATTCAATTTGAAAGTCAAGAATGGAAAGTGTTTTTAAGTCGATTGGATCTCGATCCTCCTCAAATTTTCCGTCTAGGATGGGGGGCTGATTTTCCAGACCCGGATAATTTTATGAATTTATTTATTAAGACAAGTGGTAATAATAGGCTGAGATGGGGTAATTCCCGATACGATCAACTTGTGGCGCGAGGATCCACTCTGAAAAACTCAAAAGATCGAAAAAAAATTTATGACGAAGCCCAGGTTTTACTTACTGAAACAGAGGTTCCTATGATTCCTTTATTTATTTCTGCCCAAAATCTTTTGGTCAAACCCTATGTTCGTGGCTTAAAGACCAATGCCATGGAACTTTTATATTTGAAAAGAATTAGAATCGAAAGGTCAGGGCAGTAGAACGTGATGTGAAATTTTTTTTACTGTTTTTTAACTTCCTCATCGATGAATTTTTGCATTCGTTTTGTATAAACGGAAACATCAAACTTTTGGGCGTGTGTGCGAATCGCATTAGAATCGAATTGAGACTCTATGGCTTCGAAATGTTGTATGGCATTGATAAGAGCTTCGGGGCTTTGTTCATAAAAGAAAACTCCTGTGGGTTGAGAGGTGGCGTTTTTCGGGATCTCTGTCTCTGGTTTCCACGTCTGTTTATCGGGAATCACCGTTTCCAATGCTCCCCCTCGTCCAAAGGCAATGACAGGACGTCCCATAGCCTGCGCTTCTAAAAGAGTGATTCCGAAATCTTCTTCACCGCAAAAAATAAAAGCCCGACATCTTGCAAAATAGGAACGTATCTGCGAATTATCTAACCAACCTTCAAATTGAATATTAGGCTTTGCCATTTCTTTTAAGCGTTTGCCATCCTGTCCCTCTCCAATTATGAAAAAGGGAAGGCCCATTTGGTTAAAGGCTTCTATCGCCAAATCCAAACGTTTATAAGGGGCAAATGCTGAAACGATTAAAAAATAATCTCTTTGGTTTTCTGTGTTATCAGGGATGAATAATTCGGTATCTACTGGGGGGTGGATAACGATTGCTTCTTTCCTATAATATTTTTTGATCCGCTTTTGAACATGATTAGAGTTTGCAATAAAGCAATTTACTCTTTGACTCGTTTTAACATCCCAGCGTTGTAACCAAGGTCGAAGTAGTTTCATTATTGCTGCAGAAAGCCAACCGGATTTTCCTCTTCCAAAATATTGATTAAACTGATCCCATATATAGCGCATGGGAGTATGACAATAGCAAATATGCAGGCTGTTAGGTCCCGGCTTGACACTTTTTGCCACACAATGACTACTGCTCAATATCAGATCGTATCCATTTAGATCAAATGTTTCAATAGCAAATGGCATTAGCGGAAGGTAATAACGATACTTTGATTGAGAGAAAGGGAGGTTTTGGATGAATGAGGTATGGATAGGATGTGATTCTATTTCAGGAGAAACTTTGCCAGGAATATGAAGTAATGTGAATATGTCTGCATCTGGGTAGAGTTTACATAATACTTCGAGGCATTTTTCCCCACCTCGCATTCCTGTAAGCCAGTCATGAATGATCGCGATTTTCATTGTCTGTATTTTAAAACCTTTTTCTAGGAAAATAAAGGATCACAATTGGTGTTGAGAAAGAGAAGAGAAATGGAAGGGTAATAAAAAAGCCCACAAGGGAATCCCTTGTGGGCTACAGTTGTAATTTAAAACCTACTCGATAGCCAGAAAGCCGCAAGCCTGATAGCAGGCATTACAGTTAATGCATAGGTCCATATCAATGTGAGCTGCGACCTTTCTAGTTCCGCCAGTGATCGCACCAGTAGGGCAGGGTTTTATGCAGGCTCCACACGCTACACAATCTTCTTCTTTAACCACATAACGATATAAACCCGTACATCTCGCAGCGTCGCAGATTTGATCGATAATATGTCGTTCATATTCCTTGCGGAAATATTTTAATCCCGTCAGAATGGCCTTTGGTGCGGTTTCACCCAATCCACAAAGAGAGGTTTGGCTGATTTCTTCGCACAACTCTTGAAGTTTGTCCAGATCTTCCATTTTCCCGCGCCCTTCAGAGATGTCGTCTAGTTTTTGGCGAATCAAAGTAAGACCAATGCGACAGGGTGTGCATTTTCCGCAGGTCTCACCTTCATTGAATCCAATAGAAAATTTTGCCAGATCAACCACGCACGCAGACTCATCATAAGCAGCGAAACTAGCTTGCCCCATCAGAACCCCCGCTTTCAGAAGACTTTCATAATCTGTTGGCGTGTCTGCTAAGTCTGGTGGAAGAAAACCGCCGGTTACTCCACCTACATGAACCACTTTCAGGTCTTTTTTCTTTTGAATGCCTCCGCAATAATCATCAATCGCTTCGCGCAGTGTGGTTTTCATATCCAGTTCCATTAGGCCGTTGTATTTGATATTTCCAGAAATTGCCCATACTTTGCAGCCATTGGCATTGGCATTACCCATAGACGCATACCATTCTGCGCCATTGGCAATGATTTTTGGAACTGTTGCCCAAGTTTCAGCATTGTTTAGCACAGTTGGTTTGCCCCATAAGCCTTGTTCGGATGAATGGGGTGGTTGTGCTTTTGGAAAAGGACGTTTGCCTTCTACTGATTGCATTAATGCAGTGGACTCCCCACCGATAAAGGCTTCGAGACCTTCATGAACGCGGATGTTGATACTGAATCCCGAACCAAGAATATTGTCGCCGAGGAATCCTCTTTCTCGTGCCTGATCAATAGCCATATTTAATCGCTTCACTGCAATTGAATAGTCGGAACGTGTATAGATAATGCCTTCCGTTGCGCCGATCGCATAAGCTCCAATCAATAGCCCTTCAAGAACTTGATGGGATGCACCTTCCATTACACTGCGGTCCATATAGGAAGCAGGGTTTCCCTCGTCTCCATTAACCATAATATAGCGGGTGCCTTTTTCGTCTGTTGGAGCGTTTCGTGCTTTTTCCCATTTATTAGCTGTGACAAATCCGCCGCCACCTTTTCCCCGTAAGCCAGATTTTTTAACCTCTTCTATGACTTCTTCGGGTTTCATGGCACTCAGTACTTTTTTAAGCGATTCATAGCCCCCAACTTGTATGTACTCGTCAATATTTTCAGGATCAATTGCGCCTCCATGTGCAAGAGCAACGCGTGTTTGTTTCTCAAGTTTTTCGTAATAATCCGGTTTAGCTGCTGCCTTTTTAAAGGGCTTGCCACCAATAATATGATCGTTGAGAATGTTCTTAACCATGGCTGGCTTAACCTTTTCATAGGTTACTCGCTCCTCACCGGGGACATAAACATCGACAAGTACATCACGACTACAGTAACCCCTGCAACCTACTTGGCCCATTTCGCATTTACGTTCTCCTAGCGTAGCGTTGGCCTCCATTTCAGAAATTTGTTTCTGAAATTCTGCATAGACCTCTTCGC
>CAZMXD010000022.1:0-14674 GCA_964570185.1 uncultured Nitrospina sp.
TCATGCCAAAGATAACAGAATAAAAGGACTAAGGTTTTCAAGAAACTTCGGTCATCATTTTGCTATTACCGCAGGCTTGGATTTTGCTAAGGGCACTTGTGTGGTTTTTATGGATGGAGATTTGCAGGATCGTCCAGAAGAAATAACAAAACTATATGAAAGGTTCAAGCAGGGTTATGACCTTGTTTATGGAATTAGAAATAATCGCAAAGATAACCCTATAAAAAAGGCTTTAGCACATATGTTTTGGTGGTGCATTAACAAGGTATCGGATATAGAAATGCCAGTCAATCAAACCATGTTAAGAATATTGAGCCGCCGAATGGCGGATTCGTTAAAGGAAATGAAAGAATACTCGCGATTTATTCACGGCATGATGGCATGGGCGGGTTTTAACACAACTCAAATTGAAGTGGCACATCGTGCCAGATTAAAAGGAACTAGCAAGTATAATTTGAAAAACCAAATCAGACTCGCATTACATGCCATCACCTCGTTTTCCATAATGCCATTGCGTTTGGCCACTTTGCTTGGACTTGCCACTTCGCTTGTGAGTTTTATGGTGGGCACGTCTTTTATCCTAAAAAAATTGATTTATGGTTTCCCCGTTTCGGGTTGGGCTTCCATTATGGTTTCCATTTTTTTTATGGGGGGCATTCAACTACTCATGCTGGGCACATTTGGTGAGTATTTAGGAAAGATTTATAAACAATCACAACAAAGACCCTTATATATTTTAAGTGAAGTATTAAATTGATTTTTTATCAAGTTTTTAGATGTTTTGAGATTCAATTTTTTAATTTAGTCCAATGGTGATCGAAAAAAAAGTTTTTTTAATGGTTCTGAATAATATTTTAATGAAACACTTGGCGTTAATAAATAAGTCTAGCTAAAACAAGGACTCTTTTTCTATGGAGAAAAAATATGGCTCAAGATCATGGAGAAGAGGAGTATTCTTATATATAGAGCATTTTTCCTACTTATTGCTTGATTGCATGCCTCCGTTTATTCGAAATTGGATTTTCCGCATTTGTTGTAAAGAATACGGAAAGAAAAACTACTTGGATTATAAAATTTATATCCGTTTTCCCTGGAAGGTACGCATTGGAAACGGGGTTTCAATCAATCGGGATACAAAAATTTTTGCTTCCCATTTCGCCTCTGAAACTGAAATAGTTTTTGGAGATAATGTTACGGTTGCTCCTGGAGTTTCCATATTTTCAGCAACACACGATCACGCTGGCCTCGATCTTCCTGATATAGCAGCTTCCGTACATGTATCTGATGATGTTTGGATTGGAGGAGAGGCAATTATACTTCCCGGCGTAACCCTTGGAAAAGGTTGTATTGTGGGTGCGGGATCCGTCGTGAATGATAGTGTTCCGGATTATTCAATTGTTGCTGGTAATCCAGCTCGAATTGTAGGATATAGAACCATTTCATAATCTATTGATAAATTTTTAATTTGCTCTTGTTTAAAATTAGATCACACCAAAAAAGTTCTTAAAGGTTTTTATATTATCCATTATGGTTTTGGAGTTGGATAGATTTTATGTATACAAAGGAATAATCCATGAATTATGATTAAAAAATTAGAGTGGGACACAATATGGTTTAAGAAAAAAATTGGCGCTCTAGTATCCGATGAGTTTTCCAAGGATATGCTAATTAGTGATCTGGAAGAAGCCAAGAGGGAGCAGTATAAATACATTATATGCCATTTAAAATCACCCCAACCTGAGACGATTAATTTACTTGAGAATCAAAACTTTTATCTTTCCGATATTAGTATTATATGGAATATGAGTGTAGGTGACTACTTGTCCAGGTTGAGAACAACTGAGTTGGATTCCCATGCCAAGACAAGCGAGGCTTTGGTCAAGGACATACCAGAGTTACAAGAAATGATTAAACCTATGTTTCCTAATAGCAGGTTTTACAGTGACCCCTTCTTTAGTCATGAAGAAGCAGATAACTTACATGTTGTTTGGATAAAAAATTCAGTTTTAGGTAAGGCAGCAGATTTGGCACTTCAAATACCTGGCAAAGGATTTGTAACATGCAAAAAAAAAGAAAATAAGGTCGGAGAAGTTATATTAATAGGTGTAAAGGGTGAATTTAGAGGGAAAAATTTGGGAAAGGTTTTAATGAATTCTTCTGTAGAGTGGTTTTCAAATAATGGGATTAAGACTATAAAAATTAAAACTCAATTGAAAAATATTCCAGCAATGAATTTTTACAGAAAGCTCGGATTTTCAATTGATGGTTATGAAATGACGTTTTCTTATGTGATGTAAGTTAGAAGTACTTTAAATATTTGCTTTTTCGGAAATTTAATAATGGAAAAAAATATTTTAGTGACAGGTGCGGGAGGATACGTCGGAACTTCCTTGGTGGATCAATTATTAGAGTCTGGACACAGGGTGTTTGGGGTGGATCGGTATTTTTTTGGTACTGAATTATTGGGAGAAACTAAAAATAACTCCAATTTCAAACTTTTAAAAAAGGATATTCGCGATCTTGTAGAACAAGATTTGACCGGGATAGATGTTGTTTGTGATCTCGCAGCTCTTTCTAATGACCCATGCGGTGATTTAGATGAAGAACTTACTTATTCTATTAACCATCGAGGTAGAGTCAATGTGGCAACTCTCGCTAAAAAGGCAGGGGTTCGTCAATATATTCTTGCCAGTTCCTGCTCTGTTTATGGGGCAGGCCCTGATAATATTTTTTCTGAAGAAAGCAAAACAAACCCAATATCAATTTATGCTAAAGCAAATATTCTTGTTGAAAAAGATGTTTGTACTCTTGCCGATGACAAATTTACCGTAACAGCGTTACGACAAGCCACCGTATTTGGTTTGTCAAAGCGAATGCGCTTCGATCTAGCGATAAATATAATGACTCTCAATGCTGTTCAAAAAGGAAAAATTTTTGTGATTGGAGGAGGAAGCCAATGGCGTCCGTTTATTCATGTTAGTGATGCGGCACGTGCATTTATACATTTAATGGATCAAGATCCTTTAATTATCAATCGACAAAAGTTTAATGTCGGAAGTTCGGCTCATAATTTTAATATTTTGAGTTTGGCTTATATAGTTCGAGAAAATATTCCTTTTCCAATAGATATTGAAATAGTTCCTGATGATGATGATAAAAGAAGTTATAATGTGTCTTTTGAAAAAATAAAAAATGTGCTTGGATTTTCACCTAAGCTGACACTTGGAGAAGGCGTAAAAGAAATTTACAAAGCCTTGAAACAAGGGTCTGTCGATACAGGTGAACGAACCATTACGGTAGGATGGTATAAACATATTATGGCCGCAAAGCAACTTGTTGATAGCTTGGTTATTAATAACCGATTGGTTTAGTTTTAATGGAATAAAAATTTTTATTGGCATTCAAGTATTTGTTTTGCAACTTATAAAAATCAAACTTAGAGCACTAAAATATATTTCATAAAATCAAGGAATTCTAATTGGACAAGCCTCAGAAAAATTCCCAAAAAAAAATCTTAAATCAACCCTAATCCTTATACTATTCACTAATTAATCCTTAAGTTCCGTTATTAGGAAACCAACTTATTACTTTCCTAAAAATGGCTAAGCCTAATGTTTTTAATCCACACATTACTTATATTTGTAGCGATTTACATTGTATCAGCCTTATTGGCTGAGACAATATTCACATCCAAAATAGAGCAGATGCTTCCCGCCGGTGTTCGTGTTGGACTAGGTTACTTCTTATCATTATTTTATTTTGTTTCAGCATGGTTGTTTCTATCCATGCGGCAAGTATGGACGTTTGGTCTCTTATTATTAGGGTTCTATGTTTATGGAAAAGTTTTTAAGGGATCGTTAATTCCAGAATGGAACGGTTTTAAAAACCTGCTGAAAAAACACTTAAAAATTCTTGGCATACTTTTATTGTATGCCAATTTATTTTTTATTCCACTTCATATTGCTGGACATTATGGGCCTTTCTCAGAGAGAGGCGGGGATATCACGGTTTATTCGGATGTTGCAAAAAGGCTTACCGATTTTAACCTTAATGCCGTTGGGTTGAAGGAAAGTGCTTCCTTGAAAGAAAGGCTGCAACGGATCAAAGAACTAAGTAATCAAGATTATAGTGACTGGTATAAAGCTCAAGGGTCCGATTTTCTAAACCCGCCAAATGCTAATTACCAAACCAACAAATCAGCTTTTAATTTACAGTACAATCCTATTCAATACACCCCCTGCGCACAGTTTGCGTTTTTAGAAGGCGAAACCAATCACCCAGTCTTTTTTGCACTACTAGCCTTTCTTTATTCCCTGATTTTAGTATCGGCTTGGGGATTCTTCAGTCCCTATGGAAGAATTCCAGCCATAATCTCGGTATTGATAATAGGAGGTTCGAATGGATTTGTTTCCGGTTTTTATAATCTGTATTTGCTGCAGGCCATGAGTATAACAATCCTAGCTCTAACCCTAGCGGCGGTACCTTTTATAAGGCTATTTTCTATGGCGGGATTAAAAGTTTATGGTTTTGGAAGTTTGTTTATTTTAATGGGCTATCCACATTTTATGCCTATTATTTTACCTCTGTTGGTGGTCGCATCTATAAACCTATTTTATAAGGAATCAGGAAACCCTAAAATATCAAAAACAGGCAACAAAAATAGTTTAATCTCAAACTCGTTGCACTATTCTCCTTTGATTATGTTTTTTTCTCTTTGTGCTCTAGAAATTTATGTGGGGTATAAGCGCGCTCTTTATTTTATAACAGGACAATTCACTTCTTTTCTTTCAAATGCTCAAAATCAATATGCTGGCAAAAACGTAGTAGTATTTTCTGATCAATGGTCGACTTTTGTTTTCGGCTTCGCATCACAACAGCACTTCTTTCCCCTCATGGATGAGCATGACGATATGAAATTATTATTTATGTTAGGAACTCGCTTGGGTTATCTTTTATTTGCAACCAGCGTTTTATTATTTTTTTCATGCAAGTTTATTGATTCAAACAAACAAAAAAACAAGGTAATGTGGCATCAAGTGGTCATATACGCGGCATTAATCACTACCATATGCATATATTCCATGATGTCCCAAACAACATTATATACACAGGCAAAAGGCGCTCAATACCTTCTCCTTTGTTTATACTTTGTTATGCTGTTGCCACTTGCGACACTTTATAAAATTTTAGGTCCGATCAAGCTACGAAACCCTTTTAAGAACAATGAAAATAGTAAGAAAATTGTCTTCGCCACTAATTTTTTTGTATGCCTCCTGTTCGTTTTTTCTGCCTTTCTTTGGGTACCAAGAGCAATTTATGCATATAGAATTGGGCATCATAAGGATAAAAGCACCATTATAGAACCATCGTTTTTTTCAGAGGCAAGAAGAATCAAAGCTGAAGACAAAAATGCATTTGTCCTTTTTGAACCCCGTACAAGCGCAGATGTGTACTTTCCCAATCAATCTTTTGCTGGATATAAAATGATTCCCACGAGACATCTTATATTATCTCAGTTTTTCCCAGGTGACAAACCTGGCACGGGACATGTTGTTCAAAAACTTCCATCTGATTTTGTAAGACCTGATGACATACCCCATTTATGGTATTTAACAGCCGTTAAAAAAAAGGATGACCAATATATTTGGAAAGCAAAAAGGATTTTTAGAAACAAATCACCGTATATTTATTTTACTGGGCACAATTACCAAAGGAATTTCATGTCTAGACCTAGGGTCAACCTGACCACTCTTCAATCGGATAATAAAGACTGGGGTATGTTTACTCGTATTCGAAACGGAAGCGCAATGATTTATTTGCCTCCTGGCGGACCCTATAACTTGGAAATTCAACTTTTAAATCTGCATGACAACTGCCTTAAAGAATTTAAAGGAGTGTCTAAAGAAAATAATAAAAAAGCGGAAACCAGAGAGTTTCCATCCATCACAAATATGAACACTCAAAGTTACACCATTACATCATTTTCCCATTTTGAGGTTAGCCCCTCCCCTAGGATTTCGCTGGTTTCCAAGTGTAATCAAGATTACTGGTTCAACGCCAGATTAAATGGAAAAGAAATGGCAAGCTCTACACAATAAATTAATCCCATTAATTTAGAAAGATTTAACAGCTATGAAATTAGGGTTTTTCAAACATACTGTTTTGAAAAAAGATATTTCCAGAGCAAGTAATATATTAAATAATGCTTTCCTAACAACTGACAAAGAGGTCTGGAATTAAAAATATTAATCTGCCAAAACTTTATACGAACTCCAAAAGTGCAAGGCATTTCTTTAAAGTTTGGACAAAGCCTTTACAAAGAGATCAAATTTTAGAACAATTACAAAAAGATGGAATTGGCGTTGCCGTCAATTACCATGTGGTTCATTTGTTAAAGTTTTATCGTGAACCTTTCGATTATAAGGAGGGGGTATTCCCGAATAACGAGCGTATCGGGGATTCAACTATTTCAATTTCTCTGTATTCAAAACTAACAAATTGGGAAATTTATTATGTAATTAAATCTTCAACTAAAGCTGTGAGCAAACACACCTAATTGATATTAGCGCTCTCCTCATTAAATCTTATCTAAGGTATTAACTTGCTGGAATTGTTTGATAAATATAATAGGCTCATAATGTCGACTAATCGAAAAAAACCAAGCCCAAGATCAATTCATAATACAGAAGGATATTCATATCTATACCAATCTTCCCCTGCCCTTTATGTGCCATGTCATTCATTTAAAGAGGATAAATTATGGAAAAGGTCCTAATTACCGGAGTAGCTGGATTTATAGGCTCCAATCTGGCAAGTGGCTTGTTGGAAAAGGGATACTATGTAGTAGGGGTGGACAATATGTCACAAGGAGACAAGCTTAACCTTGCTAAATTAACCAAAAATTCTTCCTTTGAAATTCACTACATTGATATCCTAGACGAATCAGCCTTAAAGGCTGTTTCAGATGGATGCAAAATAATGGTTCATTTGGCAGCTTATAAAATTCCTAGATATACAGATGCTCTGGATACATTGATGATCAATTCTATTGGTTCGGAAAACGTTGTCAAAGCTGCTTTGGAGCACGGGTCCAAAGTAGTTGCAGCTTCAACCTCAGATGTTTATGGAAAGAACCCTAATGTGCCCTTCAATGAAGAATCACATCTTGTGATGGGCAACCCTCATGTCAAAAGATGGGCGTATGCGATTTCAAAAATGTTTGAAGAACAAATGCTTTTTGCCTACAACCAGCGTTTCGGGATCGATGTAGTTCCTATTAGGTTTTTTGGAGGGTATGGACCCAACCAAAATCTCACCTGGTGGGGAGGGCCTCAATCTGTTTTTATTAACAAAGCACTTGATAATGAGGAAATCGAAGTACATGGTGATGGTTTGCAAACTCGATCGTTTACTTATATTTCCGATCATGTGAATGGAATTATCAAAACTATAGAAAATCCAGCTGCCAATAATAAAGTATTTAATATAGGGAACACATTTGAAATTAGTATTTTGGATTTGGCAAAACTCATATGGAAATTGATACGTGGTGACGAACCCGCCAAAATCAAACTTATTCCGTACGCCACATTCGGAAAATATGAAGATGTCATGCGACGAATTCCAGACATTACGCGTGCCCGCTCTCTTCTTGGTTTCGAACCCGAGGTAGATTTGAAAGATGGACTTTGCCGCACTATTGATTGGCAGATTTCTCGACGCAAAGAATTGGATATCGAAACCTCCTATATTCCTGTTTGCCTGAGGTAAATAGATTTTGAAACGTTTATTTATAATGGTACCGGTTTTCAATGAAGCCTTAAATATTGCTACACTGTTTGAGGCTTTTGTGAAGTTGCGCAAACAGTTAGAAGATCAATTTTCTCTTCAATATATTTTGATCGATGATGGTAGCGACGATGAAACCGCTATCACCGCAAAACAAAAAGCCGGAGAGCTTGATCTTATCATCCTACAACATGAAAAAAATATTGGACCAGGCGCAGCATTTGCCACTGGTTTCACCTATCTTGCCCAGCATATGGAAGAACAAGATTGGGTTATTACGATGGAAGGTGACAATACCTCGCGATATGAATTAATAAAACAAATGTTAACTCGAAGCCAAGAAGGTTTTGATATAGTACTCGCAAGTCCATATATATACGGGGGTGGTATAAAGCAAACCACTTTTTTCCGGAAATTACTCAGCAGCGGTGCCAATCTGGTTGTCAAAGATTTACTTGGAATTCAAGGAGTTCTAACCGTCAGCTCTTTTTTCCGTTTGTATCGAGCAAAAGCTTTAATTAATATGCAACGGATCTTTGGACCCGGGATCTTGGAGCGCACTGGATTTGAAAGTATGGTTGAAATGATAATGAAAATCGCAATGTTAAAACTACCTCTTTCTGAAGTAGCAATGGAACTTGACTCTTCTCTACGAAAAGGAAAGAGTAAAATGAAATTTCTTCGGACCATTAAAGGGTATCTTGATTTGTGGAGTTACAAGAAACAATGGTTGAAAAAAGTGGAGAATTCTAAAATATGAAGAAAAAAATTGCTCTTATCACGGGGATCACTGGCCAAGACGGCTCTTATTTAGCTGAATTTCTATTAAACAAAAAATATGTTGTTCACGGTATAAAACGCCGAACCTCGCTTTTTAACACAGACCGAATTGATCACCTTTATCAGGACCCTCATGTCGACAATCGCAACTTTATGTTGCACTACGGTGATATGACAGATTCGAGCAGTCTACTTCACATTATTCAAAAAGTGCAACCTGATGAAATCTACAATCTCGCAGCACAAAGTCATGTCGCAGTATCTTTCGAGGAACCTGAGTACACCGCTAATTCGGATGCCTTGGGTACCCTAAGAATACTGGAGGCAATGCGTATATTAGACCTACACAATAAAACGCGTTTCTACCAAGCCTCGACATCTGAGCTTTATGGGCTAGCGCAAGAGATACCACAAAAAGAAAAAACTCCGTTTTATCCTCGCAGCCCATATGCTGTCGCTAAACTTTATGCATACTGGATTACGGTTAATTACCGCGAAGCTTATAATATGTTTGCCTGTAATGGCATCTTATTTAATCACGAAAGTCCCTTGCGAGGAGAGACATTTGTTACGCGCAAAATCACCCGAGGTTTGGCACGTATCAAAATCGGTCTGCAAGACTGTCTTTACCTGGGAAACTTGGATGCAAAAAGAGATTGGGGCCATGCCAAAGATTATGTAGAAGTAAAATGGTTGATTTTACAACAAGATCATCCAGAAGACTTCGTTGTGGCAACCGGAATTCAATACAGCGTAAGAGAGTTTGTCGAAGCCGCCGCTAAAGAAATTGGCATAAATATTCAATGGAAAGGAAAAGGCTCTGATGAAAAAGGCTATGATAATCAAGGAAAGTGCATAGTTGCCATTGATGAACGTTATTTTAGACCTACCGAAGTAGATAACCTTCTGGGCGATGCTGCTAAAGCCAAAGAAAAGTTAGGTTGGACTCCAAAAATAACCTTTAAGGAATTAGTATCAGAAATGATGTCCGAAGATCTAAAGTCAGCCGAGCGCGACGAGTTAGCAAAAAAACATGGTTATGAGGCCTACAACCGCCACGAGTAATCTATGGCACCAAAAAAACCAAACAAAAACGATAAAGTTTTTATCACTGGTCATCTTGGCATGGTCGGATCTGCAATTGTTAGAGGTCTTGTAAAAAAAGGCTACAATAATTTACTAACTCGAACTCGAAAAGAACTTGACTTACTTAACCAAGATGAAGTGTTTAAGTTTTTGCATGAAGAAAAACCCGACTACATTTTTATTGCGGCAGCCAAGGTTGGTGGAATTCATGCTAACAACACATTTAGAGCTCAGTTTATTTATGAAAATCTGGTTCTTGAAACCAACATAATTCATGGAGCCTATCTTGCTGGTGTTCAGCGTCTCTGTTTTTTAGGATCCAGTTGCATATATCCTCGGGATTGCTCACAACCCATTAAAGAAGAGTATCTCTTGACAGGATTGCTCGAACCCACTAATGAACCTTACGCAATTTCTAAAATTGCCGGTATAAAAATGTGTGAAAGTTATAACAGACAATATGGCACGCAATACATTTCGGCCATGCCAACAAATCTTTACGGTTTAAATGATAACTATGATCCTAATACCAGCCATGTATTACCAGCTTTAATTCGAAAAGCACACCAAGCCAAAATGACTAATGAAAAGAAACTTGTAGTCTGGGGAAGTGGAAAACCCATGCGCGAATTTCTTTATGTCGATGATGCCGCCGATGCTTTTATTTTTATGATGGAAAACAAAGTTAATGAAGAAATACTCAATGTAGGTACTGGTGAAGAAATTTCAATAAAGAAATTAGCGGAAACGGTAATGAATGTAATAGGTTTTAAAGGTGAAATCGTCTTTGACACAGACAAACCAGATGGCACTCCTCGCAAATTAGTCTCTGTTGAACGATTAAGACAACTCGGTTGGCAAGCAACAACAAAACTCGAAGATGGAATCAGAAAAGCTTACCATGATTTTTTAAAGCAAAACAGAGACTAGACAAATCAAATAATTGCCTAAAGAATTCCAAAAAAAACTTTTTAGAGAAGTCGCACACCTGATATTTTAATGTTTTGGGTTTAATGGAAAAAATCGATTGCTAAAGATCTTTACCGTTAAATTGTATATTTATAAAATACTCAGATGAGGAATGAGCTATAACTTTTAAGGATGGGATTTTTTTTGCGGATAGCTGGTAATCGAAAAACACAAACTTTCCATTTCCACTAATTACCACTTCTTTTCCAAACTCATTTTGAGCACTTCGTTGTCTAATATCCTTTACAAGGGCTTCATAGGCTTTCTTGTCATTATGCTTTGGCGTAATGGTTACCTTGATTTTTCCCTCTATTTCAGTTGGATGATACAGAACTGCAGCCCCATTTTTGAGATATGAAAACGTCCTTATATCAGAAGGTTTATTAAGAGGACTTTTTCGAATATTTCTTTCGTAGTTGTCAGCAAATAATAATGTTCTTGGTACTTTTTGGTCAAGCAGTCTTTCGGCATTCCAAGTATAGTCATAACCTGAAGACATCCAGCGTTTCTTTCCTCTGGCATATAACACCCATAAATGAGGAAGGTCCTGTTGTTTAATAAAATCTTGTGCCAGTGCGAACTTAAAACCTTTTTTAGTACTCGTTTTTATATGTAAATGACGAGTAGTAACCATCCTTGCGCCAGAAAGGGGTTGCATATTTAAGACAGTGTCCGCATTTTTTCTTGGCTCAAATAAAATAAAAGGTTTCTTATCTAGTTTGATAATTTTTTTTATCTCATTAAAGTAGGAAACTTCCATGATAGAGCTACGGCCAGCGCCTAAACCTAGTTTGGCAGTATTAACTATTCTTGGAATAATCAAAGCCACAAAAAATACCATTATTGAGCCCCATAAAATATTTCTTTGGTTAAATATAAATGCATTTTCTTTTTCGGTTTTACTACTCAATGCATAGGGTATTAGCATTGCTATATAAAGAAAAATTAAAAGGTTTTGTGCATTTTTTGCTTGAGCATATAAAGAGGCATTTAAAAAGGATAAATGTGCTGTAACTAATAGAATTAAAATCCCGTAAGTAGTTAAATAAAATTTCTTTCTTACCATATTGGTATTTATTGGTGCTTTTGCTAAATTGATAATTAGACTCAATCCTAAAGCTAAAACTATAAATCCAAATACTATCCCGATTTTATTAGTAAAAAGCACAAATGGAACCTCCGTTACAAAGGGCAAATAATGTTGCTGTGATAAAAACCCAAATGCAAAACTTAACCATTTCCAAGAAAGCACAGGAACACTCTCTCCATAATATGGTGATTCCGTCTCGGAACTAATATGCAAAGCCATTTTAATCATGTTGTAGGATTGCGTTATACCTGTTGCTAAATACAACGCCAATAGAAAAAGAATTATTGCCATTACCAGAAAAGTAGCTGTTTGCCTTGAAATAGAACGCTTTTTGATAATGTCAATTGAGTTATCGCAAATTTTTCTAGGTATAAATTTGAGCGCTATTAATATTAAAGGAGAAATAAGAGCAAGAAAATGAGTATAAATTACAGCGATATAAGACCAAATAACTCCATAAATACGAGCGCCGGGCCAGGAAAAAACTGGCACAAGACTTACAGAGGCCAGAACTAATGCGGTTGCCGCCATAGAAGTAGCTTGCAAAGAATAATGGTTGTAATTTACAGAAATCAATCCGTGAGAAGCTGCGGCAATAGCAAAAGAGAGGATTCCCGTTCTTCTGCTTAAGTTAGAAAAACAACTCCAGATGCTATATAAGATGCAGGCATATAAAAAGGCTTGGACCCCAAAATATATATGGTAATTGGAATCATTGGAAAAAAAATATAGTTGCGCATACGGAGCGTAATGTGAAGAAAGAAAAAAAACTTCTTTAACCAATCTATATGTCTGGTGTATCGCATTCGGAGGATCAAACAGACCTTTGTTTTTTACCCTAAAGTCAGAAGTAAGTTCTGAATATCTTATACTTTTATTTATATTTGTGACATCCAGAAACGCATTTAAGAGGGCTTTACCTTCTTTCAAAGTGGGTTGTTCCTGACCAAACAGCGTTAGATGATTATCAGTCAAAAACTCAGGAGCATCAGCGTAAATAGTTATATCTCCTCCGCCTTCTGTGAAAGGACCATAATTATTACCAATGAATAAAGGCAGAAAAAATAAAATTCCGCCAACCATATAAACACCAAATGCTTTTATATAGCGGTAAAAAAAGTTTTTTAAAAATGAGGTAATATTCTTAAAATCAGGGTGCCCATACTTACCGTAAGCATATAAAATTAAAATAACCCCGCCAAGTTTCCAAGCATTTTGAATCGTCATTACCTGCCAGGAGGCCGAAAAGTAAGCTACTGAAATAAAAAAACCAATTCCCGAACGAACACCTGGGTTAAGTAAATTTTCTTGTTTTGATGAAAGGATAATTTCAGCTAAGAATGAAGAAAACCAAAAGACAAAGATAACAACGAAAAGAGACAAAATTAAAAACATCTTAGGATCTCTAGAAAGTCTTCGATGGGTAGGTTTTTTAATCTGAAAGAAGCGAAACTCATTCGTTAAATACTGAAAGTATTATAATATTAAAAATCTGAATAGTGCATTATATTGTCGAATACTAGCGAAAAAGATAATGAATGTGATAGGCTTCAAAAGTAAAATCATTTTTATACCGATAAACTAGGTTGCGTTCGCCGCAAATTAGTTAAAGCAATCTTCTCATGTCCTCCTATCCATCCAATAAAAATATTCCTTCCTTAACGGTAGTGGTTCCCAGCTTCAATCAAGCTAATACCCTTGAGCAGACATTAACCAGTATTCTGGACCACAATAACCGAGAAGGGCTGGAAATTTTGGTTTTTGATTCTATGTCCACAGATGGGACTTCAGAAATTCTCGATCAATGGGAAAGCCATTGCACAATAATAAGAGATAAAGACCGTGGGCAAAGTGATGCCATAAACAAAGGTTTTATAAAAGCTAAAGGAGATATCATTTGTTGGTTGAACTCAGACGACATTTTCTTTCCGCAAGCACTAGATCAAGTACGTCAAAAATTTTCTGAAAACCCTTCCTCTCAAGTTATCAGCGGACGAGGGGTTCACCTTTACCAGGATGGAGGATTTAAAATTGTTTTTCCAGAAAATCTTAATGCCCAAACACTCTTATCCAAAGATTTACAAATTAACATTTTACAGCCTACTGTGTTTTTTCGGCGTGATCTTTTGGAAAAACTAGGAGGAATTAACCCAACGCTACATTATGTTATGGATTGGGATTTATGGTATAGGTTCATTAAGGCAAATGCAGTATGGTTAACGGTGGATGATTTCTACTCAGCCGCAAGAACTCACCCAAAAACCAAAACATCAAGTGGCGGACTAACAAGGTTATTCGAACATTGGCAGGTTGCCAGAAAACACACAGACGCATGGTTTCCAAGGTCGACCCTAGGATTATTTTTTTCATGGGGCCTCGAGGATGCACCTCAACCCCTGTCTTTATTTTTTAAACTTGTATACAATTTAAAATTTTTTTGCCGCTTCAAGGCAATAAAACCAAATATTCATAATTCACAATTCTGCCAAGGGCAAACACAAATAACCTTTCCCTGGTATGGAGGTAAGATAAACTTTATTAAAGTAGAAATAGAATTTTACAACCTCGATTATCCCTCAGAAAACATTAACATAAATATTAATGGTCAGCTTTTCCAAAAAATATTGACCCGCACAGAAAAAAAACAAATCATTACCATTGATAAAACATTTGAAACAAATTTATTCAATCTATCTATATTGACAGAACTTCCTATGCGATTCAGGATATTAAAAGTAACCCCATCAGTTTGATAATTGATAAAATTCTGTAAGATTAAGCTGAGCAATAAGGGTTCATTGTATTTTTTGCTGTTTCTAAAGAAAAGTAAGACCTTTTAAACAAAGAGAGGGTTAATAGATAGGGGGATTTCTACCGACAATATTGTGAAATTCCGGGCAAGTGACTGTAAATTGGCGTCCCCAGCGGGATTCGAACCCGCGTCGCCGGCGTGAAAGGCCG
>CAZMXD010000023.1:0-14365 GCA_964570185.1 uncultured Nitrospina sp.
GCGGGAAATTCATCAAAAAAAATTAATGCATCGTTCTATTCATATCCTGGTTTTTAATTCCAAAAACCAAATTTTTTTGCAAAAAAGATCAGATATTAAAGATGAGAACCCTGGGTTTTGGGATACTTCGTGCGCTGGTCATTTGGATTCGGGCGAAACTTATGATGAATGTGCCGAGCGGGAACTATGGGAGGAATTACGAATAAAGGTAGAATTAAAACCGTTGTCAAAAATACAAGCCTGCAACGCAACTTATCACGAGCATGTGCAGATCTACGTTTGCAAAACAGATGCCTCTATTTATATTAATCAAGAGGAAATAAGTGAGGGTAAGTATTTTAATTGGGCAACTCTGCCAAATATAATTCAGAATAATACGGAAAAATTTACTTCCTCTTTTAAACTAATTCTTGATAATTTTGCCGAAAAAATTTCTCAAGAGTATCTTAATTAATTTATGACTACCTTTGACATTATTGTTTTATCCATATTAGGACTAAACATCGTAATTTCTTTTTTCAAAGGATTCGTAAAAGAAATATTTTCGCTATTGGCTTATATAGGGGGCTATGTCATGGCCGTCAATTATCAGCATGAATTTTCCAAAAATTTTATGGAAAGTATTCCTAGTAAGCCTATAGCTAAATTAATAGCGTTTATTGTAATTTATATTTTGGCGGCAATTATTATTTCTCTAATGGGTCGAGTGATCAGGAGCATGATAATTTCAGCAACTAGATTATCTATATTCGATCGGTTAATTGGAGGGATTGTGGGATTTGGTAAAGGGGTAGTTATAGTTGTTGCTATTATATTTCCAATTCAATTTTTTCCTAATATAAACCAGAAAATGATCCGAAATTCTCAAACAGCACCCTATTTAGAGAAAGTTTTAAAGCTTATAAGTCAAAAATCAGGCTCTTTAAACCTCATAGAAAAATTAGATAATTTAAATATCGATGGCGCTAAGGATAAAGTAGATGAATTGATTAACCTTGGTGATATGGTTGATAAAATCCAGCATCTAAAGGAAAAAATTCCAAACATGGAAAAACAATTAAAATCAATGGATAAACCATTGGACGAGTATTCGAGTGAAGATGAAAATGAATTAAACGATATTCTCAAATCTGTTGAAGAGAAATAACTTTTATATATCATCACCCTAACCATGAGACCTTATGGCAACTAAAATAAATATAAACGGCGATATTCATGACGAAGCTTTTATATCCATTTTGGATCATGGTTTTTTATTTGGTGACAGTATTTATGAGGTGATATGCACTAATAATGGTATGCCATGCTTTCTGGATGAACATTTAATTAGGCTTTATGCTTCGGCATCAGGAATATCCTTAAAGATTCCGCGCAAACCAGAATGGATAAAGGAGCAAATTAAAAGAACATTATATTCGGCAGGCAACTCTGAGTCATATATCCGGATCATTGTTACCAGAGGGGAGGGGGAATTAGATATAGATCCTTCAACATGTTTCAATCCAAATATAATTATTTTTGTAAAGGATATCCCTCAAATACCTGAAGAGAATTATGAAAAAGGAGTTTCCGTTTCTTTGGTATCCATAAAAAGAAATGCTAGTGATGCCTTAAATCCAGCGGTTAAAACAGGAAATTATTTGAATAATATTTTGGCTAGAATGGAAGCTCAAAAGTTAGGAGCTAATGATGCGATAATGGTTAATGCCTGGGGACAATTAACAGAGGGAACCACCAGTAATTTATTTTTTGTAAGAGATGAACGTATTTTAACGCCTGCAAAAGAATGTGGAATTCTTTCTGGAATTACTCGAGAGAAAATAATTCACCTAGCTCATGAAAATGGTATAGCTTTAGAAGAAGGAAAATGGCCAGGGAAAGAGCTTTTTAAGGCTGAAGAAATATTTTTGTCAGGGACAGTAAAAAAAATCATGCCTGTTTCAGTATTGGATAATCATCCGGTAGGCAGCGGAAAACCTGGCGGAATAACCAGAAAAATAATGCGACTTTATTTATCTTTATTAGAGAAACTTTAGTGATCTTTTATTGATGGGGGAATATTTTGTCATTACTGGTCGGCCTTACGGGTGGGATGGGATCCGGAAAAACTTTAGCCTCATCTTTTTTCAAGGAGTTGGGTGCGCATATTATTGATGCGGACCTGATTTGTCGTCAATTAGTGGAGCCTGGAAAACCAGCGTTGAAAGAGATTGCTGAATGTTTTGGTAAAGCTATTATTGAAAAATCGGGAAATCTTAACAGGAAAAAGCTTGGTCAATTAGTTTTTTGTGATTCTGAAAAAAAAGAAAAACTAGAAAGAATTCTCCACCCAAAAATTTTTCATTGCGAAAAGCTCGCCTATCAAGCTATTTGTAAAATTGATCCGAAAGCATTGGTGATAGTTGATGCGGCTTTATTGATCGAATCTGAAAACTATAAAGAGATGGATAAGATAATCGTAATAAATACCAGTCAAGAAATAAGAATCAAAAGGATTCTTTCTCGGAAAAGATGGGATTATGGTGAGGTTACTGCCAGATTAAAAACTCAAATGCCGAGTGAAGAAAAAATAAAATATGCCGATTTTGTGCTGGAAAATTCCAAGGATAAAATGCATCTAAAAGAACAAGTAATAAATTTGCACAAAAAACTTTGCTTATTGGATTCAAAAAATAACTCAATAGTAAATACTTAGTATTGAGTTCCTCTTGCCAAAACCCGTAGAATAATAGATGAATTGCATAAAATTTATGGAATTTAGCCATGGCTGAAGATCAAGAAGAAGAACAAGGCCTCACCGAAGATGAGAAAGCAAATCTAGAAGCAAGTTTAGAAGATACCGGAGATGAGGATGATTCCAAGGTAGCACCCGGGGTGAAAGGAAAAATTCAGGGTCTTTTATCCAATAAAAAGCTTCTAATGTTATTTGGGGGAGGTGCCCTGATTTTACTCCTTGCGATAGGAGTATGGATTTACACTATTAAGTCGGAACCTGAAAAAGTTGCTCCTGTTCAGAAAGAACAAGCTGAAGAAGAAATTAAGGAGGAAGGGGAAGATGAGGAAAAATCGGTTGAAATTGAAAAGGTTAATATTTATAAATTGGATCCATTTTTCGTTCCGATTCGCGAAAATGGAAAGGAAACAGGGAAATTTATATCCCTTTCAGCAAATCTTTTATTGAGTAATAGCGCCTTGCATAAAGAAATCGATAGAGTTCTGCCCTTAGTAAGAAAAAATATCTATGAAATTTTAAGAAGAAAACGCTCCAGTGATTTTAAATTGCAAAAATCAAATATCAAGCAAAGAATAAAAAAAGAAATTATTATGACTTCCAATTCATTACTTTTAACTGGTACCGGAACGGTTACCGATGTATTTTTCTCGAGCTTTATTATTAAATAAGTTAGTGTTATCCAATTGATAATCTTTTATAATTAGTTATATTTAAATTAATAAACTGTAATGGTGATATTAATGCCTACGACTCCCCAGGTTAATACCCAGCAAGTATTACAAATGGGTACCCACACAGAAAAAGTCCAGCAGACCACCCAGTCTATAGGCAACGTCACCGCACAACAGTCGAATAAGGAGCGCGAAGCTGTAGATGAAATAAAACGTAACCAAGTTCAGGAACCGAACGTTCCTTATTTAATTGAAGGGACAGATCCAAAAACACGATCCAAAAAGCGAATTCGTGTGAGAAAAAACCAAGCTCGTCACGAAGACGAAAAAATCCCATCCGAAGAAAACCCTATACCCCCAGAGGATAATCATGGGGGCAAAATCAATATTCGAGCCTAAATACCTTCTCCAGCCCTTATTTTAATAAAAATTAATTCAAGGAGCCTTAAAGGCTCATCTTTGATTAACCGATAAGGTTTATATTAAGTCTCATTGGCATTGATCTTTTTTGCCTCAATCCCCAAATTGTCTATTTAAATTTTCCGGTTAAATTATTTTGGAAATTTCAAAAATACCATTGGATAGTCTTGTTAATAAGGTGATAAAAATTTTGTCAGGAGGAAAATCCTCCCTTATTAATATGGGCCTAAAAACCAATCTTCAGCCTGGTAAGCATTTCCAAGGAGAAATAATAAAAATACTGCCTGAGAAAAAAATGGCGATTTCAATTGCAGGCAAAAAAATAATTGCTGAATTGCCAGAAACTAGGCTAACTCAGGAAAATAACCCTTTTACTAAGGAAGCGAAATATTCATTTAAACCTGGTAATAAGATTTATGTGAAAGTTGAAAAAATCAATCCTTGGCCGGTTTTAAAACTAATTCCACCTGCAAGTCAGCATGCACAAGAAGAGGGGTACACTACAAATTTTTCAGGAAAAATTAAACCAAAATTTATAAAATTTGAAAAATCTGCAGAATTAAGAATTTTGCCTGATGGAAATATCCCTGTTCAAACAAGTCGTAAAGATTATAAAAATTCATTACCCGTTGGTAAAAAAGCCGAGGTTTCTTTTAAATTTGATAATAATGCTTATAGTAAAATTGAAAAAATTAACCCTTCGCCAACTTTAAATCTTATACCAATTCCAGAGCAAAATATTAAAGATGATAGATTCATTGAAAAAATTTCAAGCAGAACCAAACCCGAAATTTTGAGCTTTTCAAGTTTTAAAAATTCGAAGTTTCCAACGGATAATATTATTCCCGTTAAAATAATCCGTACAAATAATATAAATAGATTGTTGGTTCAATTTGAAGGCCAAAATTTCTTTGTCAAATCTGATGATGCAAATCTTTATGCTCCCGGAGAAAAGGTTAGTATTCAACTTCAAAAAGTTTCAGATGGATTTTTACCTGTTCTGCTTAATATTCGAAGAAATCTTGTTCAAAATAATAAAGATGGCGAAGGGTCCAATTTAAATTATGCACCGAAACCAAAAAATCTTGGTTCAATTATTCAAGCCCAATCTTCAAGGATTGATAATGGTAATAATTATGCCCAAAAGAATTCCCAGGCTAATTCTAAAATTATTGATTTAAGGTTAATAAAACCTTACTTGCCTATAAGAAAACCATTTGGAAAATTAATTGGTGAGCTTAAAAGGGAAGTTTTGGAATCCCCTATTTTAAAGAAAATTAATATTCAACCAGAACTTAAAGATAGATTACGTGAAACACTTCAGATTTTGACCCCCAAGCCCAATACACTTCCCAAAGAATCTTATATTAAAAGGCAGGTGGAAATATCAGGCATCCATTATGAAGCCAAAGTAAAACAACTTCTATCCCAACCAGAGAATCCAAAAACCAAAATTGACGTTTCTAAAGATCTAAAAGGGCAGTTGTTAGAGTTAAGCCAAATTTCAGAAAAAGTCATCAGAAAAACTTCAGATAAAAATTTAATTCGACAATTGACTGATTTTCAACAAAAAGTCAAAATTTCTGTTGATAATATAGAATTGAATCAAATTTCTACAAAGATTTCCAATCAGGAAAACCAACCCTTGGTATTACAAATACCTGATCCAATTAGTCCAAATGAGAAAACAATCAATCTTTTCATACGGAAAGACTCGCGTGAAAATAAAAGTGGCGAAAATAGTGATAAAAAATTCTATAACCTAGCATTCTATTTGGAACTTTCATCTCTTGGAAATATTAAAATGGATGTAAAAGTCAGTGAGGATAGCATGTTAGTTCGAATGGATGTTGGCCAGGAGGATATTGCTGAATTTGTCCGTAATAACGCACCTGAATTTGAACAAAGGATGAAAAAGAATGATCTGAATACAACCGTAGAATGTTGTAAAGAGGAAAAGGTCCTTCCGATTAAAGACAACCTGATTGAGCTTCTAGTTAGCAAGAACACACCCCTATTAAATTTAAGAACATGATTGAAAATAAACCTTACAAAACTAAATTAGCTGTTTCACTGCAATATAAAAAGGAGATTAATACAGCTCCTAAAGTCACAGCTAAAGGCCAAGGCTGGATGGCCGAGAAGATAATTAAGATGGCACGGGAACGAAATATTCCTATTAGAGAAGATAAGGATTTGATCAATCTTCTTTCGGAAATAGACGTGGGAAGAGAAGTGCCCGAATCTCTATACAAAGTGGTCGCAGAACTTTTGGCTTGGGTATATCAACTTAATAAAAATTATTCTGGTTCGCACAAGCCAAAATAGGAAATAAGTTGAAAGATTTGAATAAGCTAAGAAAAATCACTCGATTTCACCTTGACCTAAAGTATCCCCTTTGATAACCTTACAAAACAATATGTTATGTGAATTAATAGCATAAATAAAATTTGATTTTAACCAAGATTTTTTAGATTTTAAAATAGAAAGTATTAACTTGATCAAGACGATTCGTACCTTTGCGTTAATTCTCGCCTTTTTTATTTTCCCGTTATTTATTTCTGTCACACACGCAAGTTTTTCTAATAAAACAAATTCAATAAATAAGTATAACTTTGTCACTCCCCCAGGGTTAACCGCCGAAGTTGATTTTTGGAAAAAGATCTATTCTGAATATTCCACCCGTCATGCTGTTATTCATGATATGCGTAATTTGGGGATTGTCTACGAAGTTGTTTATCTTGGTAGCAAACCTCTATCCCGGCGAGTGAAGGAGCGAAAGCTTGACAGGAAAAGAGGAAAATATAAAAAAATACTAAAACGGATAGCCAAAACTAAAAATAAATCTAAATTGAAAGGCGATGATCTTAGAATTTACAAGCTTGTACAAAAAGATTTTCGTAAGGCATCTCGCAGGATTCGCGTTCAATACGGGCTCAAAGATAGATTTAAAATAGGTATAGAAAATTCCGGGCTTTATATGAGCGAAATTATTAGAATATTGAAAAAAAACAAACTACCCGTGGAATTAAGGGTATTACCGCATGTTGAATCTTCTTTTCAGGTTGGCGCTTATTCAAGTGCTGGTGCTGCGGGAATTTGGCAATTTACCCGAGGGACAGGCAGGTTATTTATGAGAGTTGGTTACGATGTCGATGAGAGGAGGGATCCGATTCTTGCTACGCATGGTGCGGCTAAATTATTAAAAAAGAATTTTGAGGTAGTTAACTCATGGCCATTAGCCATTACCGCTTATAATCATGGACTTCAAGGGATAAAGAGAGCAAAAAAACGGCATGGTTCTGATATAGTTAAAATAGCAAAGAATTACAAAAGTCGCACCTTTGGATTTGCTTCCCGCAATTTTTATGCCGAGTTTCTTGCCGCTCTACATGTTGTTAAAAATCAAAATAAATATTTTCCGAATCTTATTATAAAAAAACCCCTTAAAAGAGTTTCGCTCAGGCTTCCTGATTATATTAATGTGAATACGGCGAGTAAATATTTTGGAATGACCCGAAAAGAAATTGCTGAGTCAAATCCTTCATTAAGACGTCCCGTTCTCAATGGTGAAAAACGAATTCCTAGGGGATATGTATTCCAGGCCGCAGGAAGGAAATTAAATAACCTTCAAGCTCAATACGAGAAAATACCCCAAAGCGCGCTTTATTCAAGCCAACTTAGATCAAAATGGTATACCGTTAGACGTGGTGATACCCTGTCTGGAGTGGCAATTAGGTTCGGTACCAGTGTAAGATCTCTAAAGGTATATAATAATATTGGAAGAAGGAACAGAATTTATATTGGGCAAGTATTACAATTGCCGAAAGGAAAATCACGATCAAGATTTCGCCTTTTAAATTATAACTCTGAAGATCGTGCGCTAGTTTTTTATCGCATTAGGAGAAATGATAACCTCTCGAAAATTGCCAAGCGCTTTAGAACAGACGCGCTTTATCTTGCTAAGATTAATCGTATTAAAAACCCGAATTCTCTATACCCTGGGCAGAGAATTAAGGTGCCTCAAACAGGGCCTTCTGTTCAATTAGCAAAGCTTGATAAAAACCAAATTCCTCTTCATGGAGATTATTACAGGGTTCGAAAAAATGATAATTTGTCAAAAATCGCAAAACGTTTTGATACTGACGTTATTCATTTGACAAGTTTGAATCGAATGAAGGACCCTGATGCGCTTTATCCCGGTCAAAAACTCTTAATAGCGAAAAACCCCACTACGGTTATGAGAACTCATAATCGCAGGTCAATAATAAACTCAAATTCAAAAGCTGACAAAACCCATGATAAAAAATTCTTATTGGAAGATAAGAATGAAATTAAATCTCGAAGTTCGTTTTCTGGGGTAACTTTAAAGGTTGTTGAAAACTCAAAAAAATCAGAGCGATTAAATAAAAATAGACCGGCATTTATGCCCGTATCGTTTCCGTCAGAGAATCAGGGGAAGGTAGGAACAATAACTGTTGACTTCGATGAAACTTTGAGTCACTACGCTGAGTGGGCTTTGCTATCTGTTAGAGAATTGAAAAAAATTAATAAAATTAAAGGCAGAGGAAAAATAGCCGTTCATGATAAGCTCAAAATAACCTTTAAAAAAACTGATTCGGATAAGTTCGAAGAGAGAAGACAGGAGTACCATAAAGGCATTCAGGAGGACTTTTTTAATAATTACGATATTAGGAAGTTAACAATTCGTAGTGTTGAAAAAGGAGAAACATTGTGGGAAATCTGTAATGAGATGTATACGATTCCCCTTTGGCTGCTAAGCAGCTATAATTCCGACAAGGATATTAACTCTTTAGCTGTGGGGGAACCAATCGTTGTTCCGGTTATTTACCCTAAAACGAGTTGAAGATAATTGAATCATTTCTTTCCTATTTAAAACTTCCCAAGGCGGTTGTTATGGCAAGCAAATGAGCTTTCACTCTGGCTGAAAGTTTGTATTGTGTAGCGGCTTCAAGGGTAAGGCTGACTTGTGCTCCTTTTGATAAGCCATACAGTGCCATGGGCCACCAATCCATCTTAGACAAATCCATATCATTATTAATGATACCTTGATGAGCAGTTGAACCATCAATTTCTTTGTCTTTATTTATAGGCATTATTTCTTGGATAGAGTTTAGTATTTCAATGCCCAAATTTTGGTATTTTGGATTTGTTTCTTTTTGATACAGATAGTATCCGCTGCTTTCATCATCCTCATGCAACTCCAATGTCAAATCAAATTGTGAATCTAATAGGGATTGAGCGAAAAAAACTTCCAAAGGGGGGTTCTCAATTTTAAAGAGTCTGTTTAGATCTTTCTTCTGATGATTTTCACGGGTTCCAAATTCGTATCCATAAGGATTAATGCAAGGAAGAAGAGTGATCTCCCAAGTGTTCATATAATTAATATAAAATTTGTTTTCTAGAAAACTTAAGATAGTTTCTATGCCTCCTGGTTCATCTCCATGAATTCCGGCTGAAATCAAAGCACGGCGAAAATTTCCGTTCCCAATTACAATTTTTATAAGAGGGTAAATTTTATATGGTGTCTGTAACGTGTGAACAGTTTCGATACAACTACTTTTTGGAAAAATCTTTTTAAGTCGATTTAGTATTGAATCAAAATTATTCAGTTTTTTAGACAAAGGCATTTAATTAAAATTTTTCTCGGGATATTGGCATTCATCACTAATTATGCATTCTTTACAATTAAAATTTCTTGCTTTACATACATAACGCCCGTGAAGGATTAAGTAGCGATGGGCATCTTTGGCAAAATTTTTAGGAGTCACCCGAAGTAATTCTTTTTCTGTTTCTAGAACATTTTTTCCGATAGCCAAACCTGTTCTATTGGAAACACGGAAAACATGGGTGTCTACCGCAATGGTTGGATAGCCAAAACCTTCATTTAATACTACGTTAGCTGTTTTTCTACCTACACCAGGTAGTCGTTCTAGCTGTTCTCTGTTTTTGGGAATGTTTCCGTTATGGAATTCTATTAAAATATTGCAGGTGGTTATTATATTTTTAGATTTAGTTGGAGAAAGACCAACAGGTTTGATTATCACCTGAAGTTTTTTTTGACCTAGCGATACAATATCTTCGGGAGTGGGTGCTTCTAAAAAGAGTGTTTTGGTGACAGTATTTACTGTTTTATCAGTGGACTGAGCGCTTAAAATAACAGCTATGAGAAGTTGGAAATGGTTTTTATAATTCAGTTCCGATTTAGCTTTTCCCATAGCCAGGGAAAGCTTTTTGTATAATTTATTTACGACTTTTCTATCCAAGGTGCTTGGAGTATTGAACAGCTATGGAGATTTAGCACAGCGGACCCCCACCCAATAAGACTCGGTAGGATCTGACATTCCTCTATGCCGTGTGGTAACACGTAAATATTCTTCATCAATCATCCAAGACCCTCCCCGAATTACACGGAAACTTTGCCTAGACGGGCCTTTGGGGTTTTTAATTGGGCTATTAGTATAATAAGCAAGAGAAAACCAGTCTTCGACCCATTCCCAAACATTGCCCATCATGTCATGTAATCCCCAGGCATTAGGAGATTTCTTACCTATATAAGGAACTTGCCTTGGAGAATTCCCTGAATACCACATTCGTTCATCATCAATTTCATCACCCCACGGGAATTTTGTTTGGCTGCCGGCTCGCGCCGCATACTCCCATTCTGCTTCCGTGGGTAACCTTTTACCAACTTTTTTACAATAAGATCTGGCTTCATGCCAATGGATATGTGTTATAGGTTGTTCGGGATGATGAAAAACGGATCGATTAAAACTCATAACACCATCCCATTTCTTTTGAGATACCTCATAGATATCTAAATAGAAACTATCTAGGCAAACTTTATGAGCTGGTTTTTCACGTGAATTATTGTCATCGTCTTCATAAACAGCATCTTGATTTGTTCCCATTATAAAGCAACCCGATTTGATTAGAATCATTCCATCTTGCTTTGCAAGAAGAACATTTGGGTCGCACCAAGAAATCAATAAAAATAATAGGGCTGTTTTTTTCATGCGGTGAATTGTACTGTTTGAACTGGAATCGGTCAAGGGATCAAGATAAATAAAAAAGGATAAATCTCTTAAAAATAGGCATATAGACCTGAAGATTTAAACATTAATGACGATAATTAAAGAATAAACATATTTTTTGAGGGCTCCTCGATAACCATGATCAATAAATTATATTTAAGATTACTGTTAATTATCATTTTTTTCTGTTTTTTTAATGGCAAAGTTTTTGCTGGTAATAAGCATAAAATCTTAGTAACAGATTTCACGGATCCTCCAAGATGGAATAAACCTTTTAGTCCTGGAAAAGTTTTAAAAATTCGCTTAAAGAACCAATTTGCCAAGGATAAACAGGTTTCTTTATTGCCTGATAAAAGTCTTGATTCTACGGAAGTATCAGGTTCATTAATGAAAAATGAACCAAATATGAATGGTTCTTCTGCCGGAAGTTCCTCTTCAAATAATCCTAGTCCAACCAGATTTAATAATCTTAAGGGTGGTCGTTTTTATGATGGAATGCCTAATCTAAGCAATAGTTTGCCAAGCATAAACTATATAACGGGTGAGAATATAATGAGAGTACTTCCTGTTCAAGATACCATGGAAGAAAAAATCGATAAAATTCCCAGCCAAATACGGATGCCAGAAGTAGATCCAGTTCCTTGGCCGGTCCGTTTGGGAACTATACCGCAGAAAGCAAGTCTTTATGAAATAAGAGGGCATATTATAAAATTTGATCCTGGTACAAATATACCCCCAAAAGCTAATAGTGTATTTTTGAAAAAACAAAATAGTGAGAATGCAGAATTAGAGGTCAAGATACTACTTATTCAAAATAAGACGGGCAGAATAATTAAAGAGCAAGACTTTAAATCAGTATCAAGTTCAGGCGTACGCCCTTTCTCTGAAGAAATAGACCTTCATCGTTATAATTGGAGAAAAAAAGAGCCTAGTTCAATGAGTTTGGCTTTATCTGCCCTTAGTGGTGACATAGCTTCGTATGTTAATAAGTCGATTATAGGTTTTGCCCTTGAAGGAGATATTATTTCCGTAAAAAATAAGGATGTACTAATAAATATAGGTAAACAAAATGGAGTTGAAGTTGGTGATAAATTCCGTGTTTTTTCTATTGGATTGGCTTTGAATGACCCTTTAACAGAGGATGACTTGGGAGATATCTATGTCAAACTCGGAGTTATTCAGGTTACCGACAGTATGCGTGGCTTTTCAAGAGCTATTGCTATTGTTGGAAAAGATTTTTTGCCTGGCAATGTTGTTCGTTCCTTTAAAAAACCAAATAGAAGGTTTAATGAAGCATATCAGCAATAAGCATAAGTTTTCTTGAATTTATTAATTGTTGTATTCCTGTATAGCCTTAATACCAAGGCTCTTTTCTTTCATAGCTTTTAACCCCCCAACTAAAGCAGATGCACCGGCAATTGTTGTGCAATAAGGCAGATTTTGATTTAAGGAACTTCTCCTAAGCGAAAAAGAATCTTCGATGGCCTGTGCGCCAAAAGTCGTATTAATGACCAAATCGATTTTTTTGGATTCAATCATTTCAACACAGTGCGGAGAACCTTCTTTTACCTTGTTAATTATATCTGCTTCAATGCCACCTCTTTTTATATATTCTCCTGTACCCTTAGTTGCGAGAATTTTATAACCAAGTTCTTTAAGACCTTGGGCAATTTTAATTGTTTTGGGTTTATCCGAATCTTTTACACTTATAAAAGCAGTTCCTTCTAATTGAAGTTTAACGCCTGTTGCCAATTGAGACTTCGCAAAGGCGCGTCCAAAAGTTTTATCGATACCCATAACTTCACCCGTTGATTTCATCTCGGGACCAAGCAAAATATCTACATCAGAAAATTTATTAAAAGGGAAAACAGATTCTTTTACTGAAACATGGTTAGGTTTTATTTCTTCAGTAAAACCAATTTCCCTTAGGCTCTTTCCTGCCATGACTCGCGCTGCAATTTTTGCCAGTGGTACTCCAATTGATTTGCTTACAAAAGGAATGGTGCGAGATGCCCTGGGATTTACTTCGATAATAAATATCTCACTATTTTGGACGGCAAACTGAATATTGATCAAACCTATAACCTTAAGCTCCCGGGCTAGGGCTCGAGTTTGATTTTTCATTTCGTTGATTATTTCCGAGGAAAGAGAGATTACTGGAAGGGAACAGGCGCTATCACCAGAGTGGATACCAGCTTCTTCGATATGTTCCATCACCCCACCTATAACGACATCAGTATCATCGGAGATAGCATCCACATCAAATTCTATGGCATTTTCTAAAAATTTATCAATGAGGACCGGGTGTTCCGGTGAGGCTTTAACGGCATACTGCATGTAGTGCTCAAGGCGATTTTGATTATATACAATTTCCATAGCGCGCCCGCCTAATACATAAGAAGGACGAACTACGACTGGGTATCCAATAGATTTGGCTATTTCTTTAGCTTCCTTGTATGAAAATGCAATACCATTTACGGGCTGCTTGAGCCCAAGTTTTTCTAAAACTGCTTTGAAAAGCTCCCTGTTTTCTGCCCTGTCAATGTCAATTGGGCTGGTTCCAATAATTGGAGCTCCCGCATTGAGTAAAGCTAAGGAAAGTTTTAGAGGTGTCTGGCCTCCCAATTGAACGATGATGCCAGTGGGTTTCTCAACACGAATTATATGTAATATGTCTTCAAGCGTTATCGGCTCAAAGTAAAGCCTATCTGATGTGTCATAATCTGTGCTTACAGTTTCTGGGTTACAGTTGACCATGATAGTTTCAAACCCATCTTCTTTTAGAGCAAATGAAGCATGAACACAGCAATAATCAAACTCGATTCCTTGGCCGATTCTATTTGGTCCGCCGCCTAGAATCATGATTTTTTTCTTTTGGGTCGGATTGGCTTCACACTCTTCTTCATAAGTAGAATAAAGATAGGGAGTAAAGGCTTCAAATTCGGCACCACAAGTGTCTACTCTTTTATAGGCAGGAAAAATATTTAACGCAATACGTCTTTCATGTACATCCTTTTCAGAGCAATTCAAAATTCCAGCAAGAAAAATATCCGAAAATCCGTATTCTTTTGCTTTATAAAGCATGCGTTGATCAACTGATTCAAGTGTATTTAAATTTTTAATTTCCAGTTCTAATTCAATGATCCTTTTTAAATTATCAAGGAACCAGGGATCCATACCCGTCAATTTGTAGAGTTGTTCAATTTTAATACCGCGACGCAATGCCGCTGCTACTTGCCATAATCTATCTGAGAAAGGAATTGATAGCGCGGCAATTAGTTTTTCCTTTTGCATTTCTTCGGATAAACCATCATTGTTCAACTTAAAACGAAAATTTTCCTCGAATCCGTAACTACCGATTTCCATCGATCGGATCGATTTTTGTAACGCTTCTTTAAATGTCCGTCCTATCGACATTACTTCTCCAACGGATTTCATTTGAGTTGTGAGAACAGGTTCTGCTTGTTGAAATTTTTCGAAGGTAA
>CAZMXD010000024.1:0-14264 GCA_964570185.1 uncultured Nitrospina sp.
CATGGTATTTCTTTCAAGGGAATACAAAATCCTGGGTTACTTCATTGGAGGAATTTTTCTCCTTTTGCTTTTTTTGATTACGATGCAAAAAGGATGGTGGATCGGGTTGTGGACAGCAGTTTCTTATGCAGTTGGAGCCGCGTGTTCTATGTTGGCTGGTTTTTTTGGTATGAACGCAGCCACGACATCCGGCGTGCGCACATCTCAAGCGGCTGTTGAAGGTGGGCAGGCCAAAGCACTTATTGTTGCGTTCAACGGTGGAGCTGTAATGGGTCTTTGTGTTGCGAGTCTTGGTCTTCTCGGTGTCGGCGGATTATTTCTGCTGTTTGGACGCGGAGATTCTTTTACGGTCATTAGTGGCTTTGCGATGGGTGCTAGCTCTATTGCATTATTTGCTCGTGTGGGTGGTGGTATCTATACTAAAACCGCAGATGTGGGATCTGATCTTGTGGGTAAGGTTGAAGCAGGAATTCCAGAAGATGATCCACGCAACCCAGGCGTAATTGCCGACAACGTAGGCGACTGCGTAGGGGATACAGCTGGGCTGGGTGCGGATATTTTTGAATCGTATTGTGGTTCAATGATCGCCGCTATCGTTATAGGTGCCAGCATGGCGACTTTACGATTCGAATATATGGCATTACCCATTATGATTGCTATGGTTGGTTTACTTGCATCGGTCATTGGTATTCGCGCCATGACAACATTAGGAAGTATGGACCCTTCTGCAGCACTTAGAAACTGCACATTCATCAGTGCAGGTGCCATGCTGTTCGTGGCATTTTTTCTTATCAAAGTTATGGGCCTCCCTTCTGGAGTATTTATTGCACTTTTATTTGGCTGTCTGGCAGGTATCGGTATTGGCTTGATCACCGAATACTACACGGCTAGTAAGCCCGTTGTGCGGATTGCGGAGTCAAGTAATACGGGTGTTGCTACGGTAATGATCACCGGTCTTGCGGTGGCTATGGAAAGTTGCGTTATTCCAGTAGTGATCATGGCGTTGACCATTTATGTCAGCGCTGAATCTGCAGGCCTCTATGGTGTTGCACTCTCTGCTGTAGGTATGTTGGCAACAGTAGGTATTACCATGTCGGTTGATGCTTATGGTCCGATAGCAGATAACGCTGGAGGAATTTCTGAGATGGCGGGATTGGGTGAAGACACCCGTAAAATTACGGACGGACTGGATCAGGTTGGTAACACTACGGCTGCTATTGGCAAAGGCTTTGCGATTGGTTCAGCAGCGTTGACAGCTTTGGCCTTGTTTGCAGCATTTACTCAGGCGGCAAATATAGATTCTATTGATATTACTAAAACCGATGTGGTGATTGGTATGTTTCTAGGCGGCGTGATTCCTTTTTATGTTGCTGCCTTGACCATGACTTCGGTGGGTAATGCTGCCATGACCATGGTTGAGGAGATTCGACGCCAGTTCCGTGAAATTCCAGGACTTATGGAAGGTACAGGTAAACCTGATAGCGCACGTTGTATCGATATCAGTACCCAGGCTGCATTGAAAGAAATGATTGCGCCTGGTGTAGTGGCTTTTTTAACACCGATAATTATTGGTTCGTTGCTAGGCGCTGAAGCGTTGGGTGGCATGCTCATGGGTGCAACTCTGGTTGGTGTTTTGTTGGCTTTATTTATGTCCAACGGCGGCGGCGCCTGGGACAACGCAAAAAAACATGTGGAAGCCGGAAACCTGGGAGGTAAAGGTTCTGACGCCCATCATGCTACTGTTGTTGGAGATACAGTGGGTGATCCTTTGAAAGACACATCTGGACCCGCAATGAATATCCTTATAAAATTGATGTCCATTGTTTCGCTGGTTATGGCACCGTTTTTCCTTTAGTAGTTTTAATTTTGTTCAAAAAGGGATGGGGGGGGGGGTTCCCCATCCCTTTTTATTTTTTTGGAGGTTTTAATTGTTAAAATTTGGCATTCACGATTTCATAAATGCCCAACCTATACTGGCTTCTTTAAATGCAATGGGTGATTGGATAAATTTGGATATATATACAGGGAACCCAGCTCACCTTGCTGATAAACTCAAAAAGGGAGAATTAGATTTTGCCATGATTCCTTCGATAGAGTATTTAAAGCAGGCAGATAGTGTCCGTTTATTTCCGGGAATTTCCATTGCATCTAAAAATCAAGTCGGAACAGTTTTACTGGTATCTAAATATCCCTTGACGACTCTGAAAACTTTGGCTGTTGATAACCGGTCACGCACCTCCGTAGCCTTGTTAAAACTCTTGTTTAAAGATGAACTGTCACCAGATTTAAAATGGGTGGACTATGATCCAGATCCAGAGAAAATGTTGCGGGAACATGATGCCGCACTCATCATCGGTGATCCTGCCTTAGGATTTAAAAAAGAAGGCGCAACCATATATGATCTTAGCGAGGAATGGTTTCAAAGAACAGGTAGGACTTTTGTTCATGCGGTGATTGCGACCAGAGAAGGGGTTGAAATTAATGAAAGAATAGTTGAAATCTTTCGCGTGGCAAAACAAGAAGGATTGATGAAAATTCCCACTATTGCAAGAGTCCAGGCCCGCCAAACAGGTTTCCCTGAGCCAATGTTATTGGATTATTTGCAAAATAAGATTCGCTATAATTTGGGTGCTGAAGAGCTGGACGGATTAAGTGTTTTTCAGTCTCTTTGTAAATCCTCTGGGTTGATTGAAAAAAAAGTTCCCTTTGAATTTGCTTACGAAGAAGGTGTGGTTTAATTTTTGTTTAAGAAATGCTCCAAAAGAACTTTTCCTTTTACGAATCCTGTTTTAATCAGTTGCCCCAACTTCAGTATGCTTGCTTCAAAAAAATCGAGGTATGCCTGTACCGCTTTGTTTCTTTCTTTCTCCTTTTGTTGAACAGGTTCGTCTAAAAATTTTTGTGAAGGTTTTTCTATATCTCGAGTAAGTTTTTCTGAAGGTTTAACAGCCGGAGTCTGCTCTTTCATGGGCATTTCTTTAAGGTCTTCAGATTCTTCTGTATTTTTTGTCTGGTCAACTCCTGTCGAAGCGCCAGAAATATTAGAGATATTATCAGGTTCAATTATTTCAGATAGCGAACCACTAATATGCTCTTTGGCTTGGTCTTCAGAGAGTGGAGGAGCAGTTTCCGTTGTTGTTTCTTTTTCTGATACAGGATTTTCTTCCTCAATTGAATGAATCGAACTTTGTTCTTCCATTTCTGGCACTGATTTTTCAGTGGTAGGAAATTGAGGTGTAATTTTGGCGAGAGGCGGGTTAATTTTTTTTAAAAGAGTTTCTATCCACTCGGTGGCTATTGTTGGAACCTGATTGGCATAATACAGGTATCCACCTCCAATCGTTAAAAGCAAAATGATAAGAATAAGAAACCCATAATCTCTGTTCTTTTTCTTTTCTGGTGGAAGGACTTCCCCGTCATGTTCTTCAAACTCCGGATCAATGTCAGATGACTTGATAGGGTTATTTTCAGGTGTTTTTTCTGAGCTGGTTTCTGCTGCTTCAGTAAACCCTGAGCCTTCCGGCTTTTCCGATTCAGTATTTTCTTGCATAGGGGGTAAAAAGAGATTTCTGGTCAGTAAAATATAGTTCGAAAAGCTCTATTGAATTAATCGTTGACAAGGGTTACCAATGTTCCCAAGGTTGGTGGTTAGTGGATGATTTTGTTCAAGGGATATTCAACTATATCTTCGGACCCTGCTTTTTTCAGGTCGGGCACAATATCTCTTACTAATTTTTCTTCGAGGATTACATTAACAGCTACCCAATCTGGATCACTTAGTTCGGAGACGGTTGGTTTTTTGCCAGGCGGAAATATTTTGATGATCTTTTCTAGCTTGCTTTTTGGAGCATTGAGCATCAGCCCTACCCTGCCATTTGCAGCCATTGCACCTTGAAGCATTAAAACCAATCGGTCCACTTTATTCCGTTTCCATTCATCTTGACTTGCAGCTTTATTCATTATAAAACGGGTTGTAGATTCCATTAAAGTGTCGACAATTCTGAGGTTGTTAGCTTTAAGGGAAGACCCTGTTTCTGTAACTTCTACAATAGCATCGACTAGTTTTGGAGCTTTCACTTCTGTAGCACCCCAGGAAAACTCAACATTGGCTGTGACACCATGCCCCTTTAACCAATCCGTAGTTAGGTTAACGACTTCGGTTGCAATTCGTTTTCCTTGTAGATCTTTAACCGTTTGGATCGAGGAGTCGTTGGGGACTGCCAAAACCCAGCGGACAGGTTTTGCTGAAACTTTTGAATAAACCAGCGGTGCAATTTCTTCTACATCGGCGCGGTTTTCCATGATCCAGTCTTTTCCGGTAAGCCCTGCATCGAGTACACCATCAGCGACATAGCGTGCTATTTCTTGAGCACGAATCAGCATGCATTCAATTTCAACATCATCAATACTAGGGAAATAGGAACGACTTTTGATTCTAATGTTGTAACCTGCTCGGGAAAAAAGCTTGACCGTAGCCTCTTCCAGACTACCTTTTGGGATTCCTAGTTTTAAAACATTGCCACTCATGAATTAATTTCTTTCTTCTAAATTGGTTTGAGAATTTTTATTTTTTATAAACTTTATCCGGGTCGAAGACTTTTTCTTCTATGATTTTTACATCCCCGTTGACTTTCCTAAAAAAGCAACTGGTGTAACCCTTGTGGCAGGCTGCTTTACCCACCTGTTCCACTTTCAAGAGTACTGTATCATCATCACAATCAACAAAAACTTCTTTTACAATTTGCACGTTACCGCTTTCTTCCCCCTTCATCCATTGCTTGTCCCGTGAGCGGCTGTAGAACCATGCTTTTCCAGTTTCCAGGGTTTTTTCCCATGCAATGGAATTCATATAGGCAAGCATTAAAACTTTCCCGGTTTCTGCGTCTTGAATAATTGCGGGAACCAACCCACCCATTTTGTCAAAATCAAGTTCCATAACATCGCCCCTTTAGCTTAAACCCTTCGAAAACTTAAATATTATTGCTAATTACGATAGTTTTCCAAATAAACAGAAGTCTGAAATTATCAAATCATTCAATGAAACTGGGAAATTTAAAATATAATTGATTTTCTGTCAACCTTATAATAGCCTGTTTGCAATCGAATTAGTTGTTTTTATTTAGGTTTTTAATCAATTTTTAAAGCGATTGGTGTGCCAATTCAACTTTTTTAAGAGTTAATACCATTTACATTAAATAAGGGGGCTCGATGCCATCTATAACTCATTTTGAAATTTATAAACCCGCAGAACCCTGTACTTTGACAGGTGACAAATTGCGGGAAACCATGGAAAAAGTTATCGAGGAAACCTTGAGTTCAGATGGGAAAGAACTGAATCTAAAAGGTTATTGTGTTGGTCCTAATGGAATGACTATCATTTCGCGAGATGAGCGTGTTGTGAAAGTACGCCGGCTCAATTTAGGAGGTAACCGCATAGGTAATGATGGATTGAAGCTGCTTGCGGAGTCTGATCTTTTTTCAAAAGTCAATTGGGTAGAGCTGGGTGGAAATGATATTGGCCCGGAAGGAGTTCGTCATCTTGTACGTTCCAAAGTTTTTAAAAAAGTAAAATCATTAAACCTCTACCGTAATTATATTAAGGATGAGGGCGCAAAAATAATGGCATCGGAAAACGAATTAGATAAATTAGAAGACTTGGATTTAGCTCAAAACGAAATTGGCGATGAGGGAATTTTGGCACTAGCGTCATCAAAAAAGTTTCCTGAGCTCGTTAGCATAGCTTTAGATAATAATTTTGCTTCCACGGAAGGAAAAGAGGAAGCCAAAGTTGGAAAAAATTTTAAAAAACTTCAATCTTTAAACTTATAATTTTTGTCATGCCAGAACCGTCCAACGAAGAATATGGTAAAGGATATTTCCTGATTGCCAATCCAGTTTTGCCAGATCCAAACTTTTCCAGAACGGTGGTTTTATTATGCAATCACGATGATGAGGGTTCTTTTGGTTTAGTTATCAATCGATCCGCTCCTATAGATCCGAAGGAAGTATTTGGACAAATGGGAATGCCTGATTTTTCTTCAGGGAAAATATATGTAGGGGGACCGGTTTCTCCTTCACAGGTTTTTTATCTTTGTCGGTCGGAAGAAACTCTACCTGAACTGGAAAAAATTTGTGATGAGGTTTACATGGGAATGAGTTGGGAACTTTTGGACAATTTAATGGCACGTTTAAAGAGCCCTGAAAAAAATATCCGTTTTTATTTAGGTTATTCTGGTTGGGGCGTCGGTCAACTCGCGGGAGAGATGACTCAACTCCATTGGTTGACTTCGCAAGCCTGCGGTGAATTCGTTTTTCAAGAAAACGAAGAGGGCATCTGGGCAAATGTGGTCCGATCTCTGGGCAAAGATTACGAATATCTCATAAAAGCTCCCGTAAACCCTCAATGGAACTAACCCCTCCCGTCGGCATTGGTCAGTATTTTTGGGTGAAATATTAAAATCTTGTTTCTAGATTTGAATTTCTTCTAACACTAAATTTGAAAGAAAGTTTTGCAAAATTTATCTTTATTTCAACCTCCGGCCAGCCCCCAGATATATAAGTCTTCGCCTCCATACGAGTATTGCGGGCTTTCGATTGAAGAATATTTTTCTAAACGTTTTTCGTATCAGTCTCGAGAAGCTTGGATCGAACAAATAAAAAATGGTGATATTTTTGTCAACGGCGTGGTTGCCAAGACAGGTTATATTCTTAAAGAAGGTGATCGCCTTATCACCAACGCTGGTATTCGCCAGGAACCGCCTGCGGATCGTCGAATAAAGGTTATATATGAGGATTTAGATATACGCGTTTTTAATAAGCCCGCGCCCATTCCTGTTCATCCCAGCGGACGTTATTTTCAAAACAGTATGACGGAAATATTGAAACAGTTGTATCCAAAAGAAACTCCACGACCAGCGCAAAGACTCGATGCGATTACCACGGGTGTGATAGTATTTGCCCGAACGCGTGAAGCCGCAGCTATTTTGATGGAGGAGTTCCAGAGTCACCGAATAAAAAAAGAATATCTGGCCATAGTGGAAGGAGAACCCAAGGAAAAGCAATTTTGTATTGATACGCCTATCGGGGTTTTAAAAGGATCGCATAGAGGTGTTGGAGATCAGGTGAGAAACGCAAAGCCCGCAAGAACAGAAATCAAGTGGCTGTCATCTCACAATGGAAGATCACTTTTAAAGGTGGTCCCGTTTTCCGGGAGAACCAACCAAATTCGGGTTCATCTTTCAAGTTATGGTTTGCCTATTTATAATGACAAGGTTTATGGTCAGGGCAATGATGAAAATTTTCAATATGGTTTACATGCCCGGGGTCTTGAGTTTCAGTATTTGGATAAAACGATGAAATTCACAGTGAACCCTCCTGGGCATTTTGAACCTTTATTAAAAACGGCAAAAATAAAAATCTAATGAATTCTTTAGCATCCCCACATCCTGTTCAGGAAAAACCAGAGCCAGAGGCCGCAGGTCTGATTGCCATGGCTCGAAACGGTTTTTGGCTAGCACCCATGGCAGGTATAACCGATGTTTGTTTCCGCAAACTTATGGATGAGATGAACGCAGGGGTTTTAATCTCAGAACTGATTTCTGCAAAAGGGCTTTTTTACAATTCTGAAAAAACCAGGAAAATGATGCGGGTGCACCCAAATAGCAAATGCATAACAGGCATTCAGTTATTTGGTGAATCGGCTTCGGATATTGTCCGCGCTTCAGAGTTCGTAGAATCTACTGGGGCGCATTTTGTAGATATCAACTTGGGTTGCCCTGTAAAAAAAGTAGTTAAGAAAGGTTGTGGGGCAGCCCTGTTGCGTGATCCGGTCTACTTGGAGAAATTTCTTACCACCATTAAAAAGGGAATTCGCCTTCCCCTTACCGTGAAAATGCGTACTGGTTGGAATGAAGATGAGCTGACTATACACGAATGTGTTAAGGCAGCCTATAATTCAGGTTGTGAATGGGTAGCAATTCACGGGCGTACACGCGCTCAAGGTTATGAAGGTAAAGCAAATTGGGACCTAATCGCCGAGGTAAAAGAGCAGGCCAAGCTTCCTATTATTGGTAATGGAGATATCCGCAGTGCCGATCAAGCAAAGAGAAGGTTACTAGAATCTAAAGTTGATGCGGTTATGATTGGAAGAGGTGCTTTGCGCAATCCTGGAATTTTTAACGAGAGCATCGGATTGGCTAATAATTGTTCTTGCTTGAAAATAATCCAACGTTACCAGAAAAGCTTGAACGAATATTATGATACCCGTTTTTCACTTATCCTACTTAGAAAATTTTCAGCTTGGCTTGCCTTCGGAAATCCAGGAGCTGCAAATTTTCGAAAGAATATGTTTGAATGTATCACCACCACAGAAGTAATGGAAAGGGTGGAAGCCTTTTTCCAAAACGAAAGACCTTTTCACTTCGATGACAATGAAAAATTTTTGATGGGAGGTCACGGTTAGCAGGCTGCCGCTGAAAACAGAGCCAAAATTTTCGTAGCGAGGGGACATATCCTAATAATAATTTATTTTTAAGTCCAGTATTAGAATGGCGCCGAGTAGTGCAAAACAGAGAGCCCAAAAAATTCAAGAAAACCCATTCTGACCGGGATAGGGCGAAACACAAAAAGCAGGAAGAGTTTACGCTTTATGGCTGGAACGCTTGCATGGGTGCGTTTAAAAAACGACCGGATAGCCTGTTACGATTGTTTTATAGTCGCGCGCGCGGTTCGCAATTAAAAGAAGTAAAAACATGGTGTGCGGAAAAGAAACTTCCCTTTCGCGAATTGGACCAGGAATCCTTAAATAAGGTCGCTTCAGGAACGCATCATGAAGGTATTGTTATGGTAGTTCGGCCTCTCCCCTGTGATTCGATCCATAGACTAATCCGCGGCAACCTTCCAGAAAAGGGATTGGTGGTTTTTCTTGATGGAATTGACAACCCTCATAATCAAGGAGCCATTCTTCGAAGCTGTGCTTATTTTTCTACCCAGGGGTTGGTTTTGCCCAGAAATGGGTCGGTCGCAGGTATCACTTCTTCTGCGGCAAGAATGGCTGAGGGAGGTTGGGAATCGGTCCCTGTTTATAGAAGTACGGATTTGTCTTCTTCGTTAAGAGATTGTCGTCAAAAGGGGTGGTATGTAGTAGGCGCCGATCCCGATGCAAAAGAACCTTTAAGTTCCGTGAAAATAACTTTTCCGGCCGTCCTCGTGCTTGGCAATGAGCAAGAGGGCCTTTCGGAGTCTGTAAAACGGCGCTGTGATAGTCTCGTCAATATTCCTGGTAAGGGAGAAATGCAATCCTTAAATGTTTCCGTAGCAGCGGGTATTATGTTGGCAGATCTGGACCGGCGTAGAAATGGTGGTAAAAATACTTATCAATCCAAATGACATTTTTCGCCAAATTTCACCCGCTCATTGTTCACTTTCCTGTAGCATTATTGACCAGTGGCGTGGTGTTTGAAATTTATGGCAGTTTTAAAAAAGACGAGGTGGTTGAAACGGCAGGTCGATTCAACACCCGTTTAGGGTTTTGGTGCATCTTTCCTGTTTTGATAGTAGGGTTCCTGGGGATGTTGAGCTTGGACGAGACAGATGAATTTAAAGATTTTCTTTCTGGTCACCTGAGATTTGCTTTTCTCACGGCCGGTACATTCATCTTGGCGATGGTGACTTCTCGATACTTTCGCAACAAACTAGGGCGAACAGTTTACTTCCTGGCGTTGGCAGCCGGATTGTATTGCATCCTGAATACCGGATATTACGGAGGCGAGCTTGTACACCGTTTCGGCGTTTCCACAGGACAATAACTTTTCCAAGTTCTTTCCTAAAAAACTAATTGGTATCCTGTAAAAAGGCAAATACACATTGTTACCAACCCGGCAATGTAAAAACCTTGAGCGGTTTTAGAAAAAGAGTTGGTATAAGAATAGCCAACCACAAAACCATAGAGGATAGTGAACAGGAAGGCATAGCCTTGGTGTCCTTCCACATCAACCGTCTTTAGAAGGTGAATATCAACGGACATCATTCCCGAAAAACTGGAAACAACAGCGGCCAACAATCCCAAACTTAAATTAAAGCTCGCGGCAGAATTTAGTTTCGGATCGTTTTTCTTTTTGGCTAAAAAAAGTAGAGATAATCCGGCAACAAAAAGGGCAGGAGGAAAATGCGAAATGAACGGATGAAATGAAATGGAACTAATCATTCTACTAAGTATCCGGGTGACTTTAAGCTCAAAAGGAAAATATTGTTTTATCAGCTAGTTTTCTTGGCAAGATAATCTTCTAAGGAGGAAAGTATAAAAACCAGATTGCGGAAAAATAAAATTATTTTTTTGGTCCAAAAAGATTAAACCTTTTAGGTACAAGGTTTGCTCTACTAGTCTTTTTTGATATCGCCAGAGATATCCAAATCCATTTCCGAGAGGTTGACATCGACATCGACTTTTGTAGCTGAGCTAATATCTTGTTCCAGTGAATCCACGTTCACCGTTTGTTTGAGACCTTCGGCTTCATCCATGACATCTTGTTTCAGTCCGCTGAAGGTTTTTTGAAACTCTCCCCAGCCTTTGCCTATAGCTTTAGCGAGTTTGGGCAGGTTTTGTGGACCAATCACCACTACGGCGATTCCCATAATTACCATCAGCTCAAAAAATCCGATATCAAACATCCATAGGCTCCTTAATTTTTTCGTAGATGTATTTTAGCAGATTACCCATTCGTTTTCATCTTTTCGGGAGCAACTATTTTAAAGTCTAATTGCTGAAGATCTTGAATAATAATGCTTTTAAGGTAGACTGTTGGAAGATTTATGGGAATTTTTAAAAATTATTTTTGGCCATAAGCAGACCTCATGAAAAAAGGGCTTTCGAGTTCATTAGAAAAAATTAACGAATAACGAGATACCCGCATGAAGATTGTACGTGGAACCAAAAATATAAGCGGCCCTTTTCTCTACCCTGTTGTGACATTGGGTAATTTTGACGGCGTGCATGTAGGCCACCAAATTCTTTTCAAAAAAGCGGCCGAGATCGCCAGGGAGAAGCGGGGTACCTCGATGGCCTTCACCTTCGAGCCGCATCCCTTAAAAATCATTGCTCCTGAAAAAGTTCCACCCCTGTTGACGCATTTTCACAAAAAAATGGAACTTATTGCAGCTTGCAACATTGATTGCGTTATTTGCGCCGATTTCACCAGACAATTTGCAGATCAACGTCCGCGAGACTTTTCGAAAAATATTCTAAAAGAAAAAATCGGCGCAAAGGAAGTGGTGGTAGGATTCGATTACGCGTTCGGTCGGGGTCGCGAAGGTACTATCCCTTACTTGCAAAAGATGGGAGAGGAATTCGGATTCATCGTTCATGTTGTTAATCCTTTTCAACTGGATGGAATGACCGTGAGTAGTTCGCATGTGCGCGAGGTCATTGAATCCGGAAATATGGAATCGGCGCGAAAGTTTCTCGGGCGAAATTATTCGATCGCGGGGCCTGTTGTTGCCGGATACAAAACAGGACAGGCGATTGGGTTTCCAACCGCCAATATCGATACCAGCAAAGTGCAGATTCCGAGAACGGGTGTTTATGCTGTGCGAATGATCTACCAAAAACGATCATACGATGCTGTGGCGAATATCGGCTTTAACCCGACTTTTAATCGCGATCGTCTGAGCGTTGAAGTCCATATATTCGATTTCAACCAGGTGATTTATGGTAAAGAAATTGAGGTGGAATTTATCTCGCGTATTCGCAGTGAAACAGCCTTCAAGTCGAAAGAAGAACTGGTTGACCAGATAAAGAAAGATATAGCAAAAGCCAAAAACCTTCTTGAGGAAACTAATTGAAAAAAGTCCGGCAATCATTAATAGGTTTGGTTGTTGCAATTGGTGCGCTTTACTACACCTTGCGAAACGTTTCCATTGAGGAACTGACCAGATCGTTTAAAGATGCTGATTTTATTTATATCGTGCCGGGCTTGGTAATCATTTGTTTGAGTTATGTGACTCGTGCATACCGATGGCAGGTTCTCCTTCGACCCTTTAAACAAATTCCGGTAAAGGAAATTTATTCGCCGCTGATGATAGGGTTTATGGGAAGTATTCTCCCCGCGAGAGCCGGTGAATTTATACGTGCCTATGTGGTTGGTAAAAAGCATAGCATTACCTTTTCAGGCGCATTTTCAACCATCATCGTGGAACGCTTGTTTGACCTTATTTGCTTGATGGGATTGTTCGTCTGGGTCTTTGTGTTTAATGCTGAAATGTTCGAACCCAACCTGACTGTTTCGGGGATTTCCGTAAAAAAATTAGCGCTAGGATTTGGTCGCGTTTGTTTTATTCTGGTATTTGGTTTGCTGGTATTTATGTTTTTGATTACCTGGAAGGAAGAAAAAGTAAAAGCATTTGTTACCTGGATTATTCGTCCAATCTCTGAAAAATGGAAAGAAAGAATAATGTTAATGGTCGGAGAGTTTGCAATGGGATGCCAGATTATCAGAGATAAAAAAGCCTTGATGCAGATTATACTTTTCTCGGTTTTGACATGGTTCTTGATCGCAGCCTTATATTATCCCTTTTACTTCGCTTTCGATTTGCAAAATAAGTCGCTGAATTCAATCCTGATTTTGACAGTGATGGTTTCTATCCTTATTACAGTCTTACCCACACCGGCTTTTCTGGGTTCTTATAATGCCGGGGTACTGATCGCCTTGCATGAAATCATGGGCGAAGCAGAGGTGACAGCTGTCAGTTTCGGTATGGTGGTGTGGGCCGCATCTTTTTTAGTTGTTTTTGGCGGCGGACTCTACTTTATTTTTAGCGATCACATGTCAGTGCAATCTTTAATGAAAGCCGAAGAAGCCTTAGACAAAGCAGAGCATCCTTCAGGCAGAGAAAGCCGATAGCGGTAATCCGCTTGTTCTTTAGCGTATGAAAACAAAACTACTCAAATTCTTATCCCAAAAAAAATCATTTACCGGAGTAAGGCAGGAACAGTGGGATAACGGTACATTGAAGAGCAAAATACATTACAAGAATGAGAAAAAAGAAGGAAGAGAAACATTTTGGTATGAATCCGGTGATAAAAAGAGTGAATCATATTGGAAGAATGGAAAATTAGAAGGACTGGCAACCATTTGGTATGAATCCGGCGAGAAAGAGAAAGAATTACATTACAAGAAAGGCAAAAAAGCAGGAAGAGAAACATTTTGGTATGAATCCGGTGATAAAAAGAGTGAATTACATTGGAAGAATGGAAAACAAGAAGGACTGCAAACCGAGTGGCAGAAAGACGGTGTAAAGCGGAAGGAAGCAAATTGGAGGAATGGAAAACAAGAAGGCCTGGAAACCATTTGGTTTGAAGCCGGTGAGAAAGAAAAAGAATTACATTATAAGAAGGGAAAAAAAGAAGGAAGAGAAACATTTTGGTATGAATCTGGTTACAAAAAGAGTGAATCATATTGGAAGAATGGAATTCAAGACGGATTGAAATCCGAGTGGCAGAAAGACGGAGTAAAGTCGAGGGAATCATATTGGAAGAATGGAAAACAAGAGGGACTGGAAACCGAGTGGGATGAATCCGGAGCAAAGGTATCTGAAAGATACTTCGTGGACGGAGAACAAGAAGGATTGAAAACCACTTGGCATAAATCCGGCGGCAAACAACTAGAATCACATTATGAGAAAGGAAAACAAGAGGGCCTGGAAACCGAGTGGGATGAATCCGGAGCAAAGGCGGCTGAAAGATACTTCGTGAACGGAAAACAAGAGGGACTGGAGACCACTTGGTATAAATCCGGTGCGAAACAACTAGAATCACACTACGAGAATGGAAAACAAGAAGGGCTTGCAACTATTTGGTTGGAATCCGGTGAGAAAGAAAAAGAATTTCATTATAAGAAAGGAAACCAAGAAGGACTGATTACCTTTTGGTATAAATCTGGAGAAAAACTTAGTGAAGGGCACTTCGTAAACGGAAAACAAGAGGGGCTGGAAACCGAGTGGGATGAATCCGGAGCAAAGGCGTCTGAAAGATACTTCGTGAACGGAGAACAAGAGGGACTGGAGACCACTTGGTATAAATCCGGTGCGAAACAACTAGAATCACACTACGAGAATGGAAAACAAGAGGGCCTGGAAACCGAGTGGGATGAATCCGGAGCAAAGGCGTCTGAAAGATACTTCGTGAACGGAGAACAAGAGGGACTGGAGACCACTTGGTATAAATCCGGTGCGAAACAACTAGAATCACACTACGAGAATGGAAAACAAGA
>CAZMXD010000025.1:0-14223 GCA_964570185.1 uncultured Nitrospina sp.
TCAACTCTCAACCAATGGGCAATCGTAAAAGGTGATTCAAGAAGCTTATCTATTGCCGCAGCTTCGGTTCTCGCAAAAGTAACACGTGATCGGATTATGGATGACTATCATAAGCTGTATCCGCAATACGAGTTTAATCGTCATAAAGGGTATGGTACAAAACTCCATAGACACCTGATTCAAGAGCATGGCCCTTGTCCAATACATCGCAATACGTTCAAGGGTGTTTCGGAATATATAAATAGCTAATTAATTATGCTTTCGTTACTCAAAAAAAAATGGTGCCTCGCAGATGTTTCTTCGGAAAAGTCTTCCACTTTGGCTCAAGAACTTAACATACCATTTTCTGTTGCAATATTATTGATCAATCGGGGTGTTGACAATGCAGAGGAGGCAAATCTTTACCTAAAATCGGACTTTTCTTTGTTGCACGATCCTTTTCTTATGACAGGAATGGATAAAGCGGTTGAAAGAGTAATCCGTGCCATTGAGAACGAAGAGTCTATTACGGTTTTTTGTGATTACGATGTCGACGGGGTCACTTCCGCGGCTTTTTTGACACATTTTTTTCGCGACCTTAACTGTCATATCACTGCTTACCTGCCTGAACGGGAAGAAGAAGGATATGGCCTCAATTCAGACGCAGTCCAAAAAATTTGGAACAAAGGTGCAAACCTGATGATTACCGCTGATTGCGGTATTACGGGTGTTAAAGAAGTAGCTTTCGCAAATGAATTGGGACTGGACGTGATTGTCACAGATCATCATCAGGTCGGTGATGAAGGGTTACCAAATGCAGTAGCGGTTTTGAATCCGCATCAAGCTGAATGTGATTATCCTTTTCGCTTTTTAAGTGGAGTTGGACTTGCTTTTAAATTGGCTATTGGAATCCGTAATGGATTGCATTCTGCTGGGATCAAAAAGGAGGGCTTGCCAAATCTAAAACGTCATTTGGATTTATTTGCTTTAGGAACCATTGCCGATGTTGCGCCCTTGACAGGAGAAAATCATATTCTCACCCGACATGGACTCGATGTTTTATCTACATCCTCCAAACCCGGCTTGGTAGCGTTAAAGGAAGTGGCAGGCATTGCGGGAAATGTCGATGCGCGTTCGGTGGGGTTTGGTCTGGGTCCTCGTCTTAATGCTGCGGGCAGACTAGGTAAGGCGGATAATGGACTGCATTTACTAACCGCTACTGATTTAACTGTGGCGAAAGCGCTGGCACAGGATTTAGAGAAAACTAATAGGGAACGAAAAGAGATTCAGGAAGAAACTTTTTTGGAGGCAGAATCATTAATACGAAGTGAGTTGAATATTGAAAACGAAAGAGTGATCGTGCTGGCATCAGAAATTTTTCACCAGGGAGTAATTGGTATCGCTGCATCTAAAATAGTGGATAAATATCATAGGCCTACGATTTTAATTGCGCTGAAAGACGGTTTGGGAAAGGGCTCGGGTCGAAGTATACCAAAGTTTAATCTGTTTAAATCTTTTGCGAAGTGTTCTGCTCACCTTATCCAGTTTGGGGGCCATGCCTATGCAGCTGGGCTTAGTATTGATGAAGAAAAAATAGATACGTTTCGTGATGCCATGCGTGAGGTTGGACATCAGTTTTTGAAAGAAGATGATTTAATTCCTGAAGTTAATATTGATTCAATTTTAGATATTTCTCAAATTGATTTTGCATTATATAAAAACATTTCATTGTTGGAGCCGTTTGGTGCAGAAAACCCTGTTCCTTCTTTTAAATCCAATAATATAAAAATAAAAGATTTGAAGTTGATCGGAAAAGAAAAAACCCATGCTCGGTTTCGTGCTGTCCAAGGACGAGGGCAAATAGAAGTGGTTGCCTTTAACTTTGCCGAAGTTTTGGAAGCGGTTGACACTTCTACTGAGGTTTTTGATATTGCTTATGAACTTCACCTCAACTCTTGGAACGGAAGAGAAAAGCTGGAATTAAAGTTGGTAGACATTAGTCTGGCTAATGCGAATTTAATCGTGTAGTTAATGTTTAGGATTCATTGATTCACCTATAAGTTATTCCACTCTTACAGCTTCTTTAGGGTTTAGTTCCTGCGCAAGACGCGCTGGATAGAGTCCAGATAGAACAGAAATTCCCCAGGAAAAGGAAACTAATAGTAAAATAAAAATGTAGGGAAAGTGAACCTGAATGGTCCAGCCAAAGGATTGTTTGTTGATAACAAAAATTAAAATATAAGAAACTACCACACCCGCTACTAAACCCATTGCCGAGCCGATCAACCCTAATATGCCTGCCTCTATTAATATCATTCGTTTAATTTGGCGAGTAAAGGCACCGATGAATCTTAAAATTCCTATTTCTCTTTTTCTTTCGAGAATGAGAGAAACAAGCGTGTTAAATAGCCCGAGTACGGCTACCAAAATAGCAATGATCTCGAGCGAATAAGTAATGGCAAAAGTTTTGTCGAAAACTTCCAAAACCTGTTTTTTGAGTTCGGTGTTAGATCGGATGATTAATCGATGTTCATCAAGTGTTTTTAAAACCTGTTTGCGAACTTGATTCAATTTCGATTTGTCATTAAGGTAAATTACAAAACTATTGATTTGGTTTTCCTTGTAATATTTAAGGAAGGTAGTTCGATCGAGAATAATATAGCCTCGCTCCCGGGAATAGTCGAAGTACACGGCGGAGATTTTAAATTTCGTGAGGCCATTAAGGGTCTGTAAGTTTATGGTATCACCGACTCTAACTCTGTGCTTCAAAGAAAAGGCTTCTGAAATAATTACCCGATCATTGCCAACCATATTCTGACTTAACTCAGCTGCCGAGAGACCCGATTTAATTATGAGGTTCCCAAATTTTGACAGTACTGAAAAATCGCCGGTGCCAAGCACGACAGGAAGATTATTATAGGAAATATCTATAGCGCGAAATTGATCAATCGCTGCGACACCTGAAATTGATTTGAGTTTTTGGACTGGATCGGAGGGTAGAGTATGCTGATAGTCAATATCCCGTCCACCTGCGACACGCACAAATAAATCTGCTTTTAAAGTTTGATCGATCCATACAATTACAGTTTGCCGAAAACTATGAACCATAATCGACATACTGATAACCATCATGAATGCAATCGCTAGGGATGAAACAGCCAGAGCATTCCTGCCTACGTTTTGTGAGAGATTCTTGCAGGCTAATAGTCCTTCGCCTCCCATCCTATTTTTTAAAAAATTATGGGACTTGTTTCGAGTCCAAAGCAGGACTGCTGGGGATAACATGGATAGACCAAGGATAATTAGAAAAACGGACAAGAACCCAAAATATGGGAATTGGCGGACAGGCGGAAGTTGAGTGCAGAATCCAGCAAGCAATATGATGGCTCCTGCTGAAAAATTTAATTTTCGGTTGCCGCGAAAAAGTTTCAAATCATAGCTACCGCGTCGCATTACTGCTGTGGGGGGAGTTTTCGCTGCATCCCAAGCGGGAATCAAGGCGGAAATGAAAGATAATATAACACCCAGCAAAAAATAAGGACCCATTTCCTGCCATTGAAAATTTATTTCTGTTACGTAGCTGGGCGCATAAAGGTTGTTGACGGTCAGAGAGATAGCATCAAGAGAAAATTGAGCGAAATAATACCCCAAACCAATTCCAAAAGTAGAGCCTATTGCTCCGATTATTCCTGCTTCAAGAAAAAATATTATGGCAATTAAAGTAGGTGTTGCCCCTAATGCGCGTAAAGTTCCAATTTCAACGCGCCGCCTTACAACCGAAAGCGCAATCATATTATAAATAAGATATAGAGCTACAAGCAGAGCCACGAAACTTAAAGCAGTAAGGTTATATTGAAACGCCCGCAACATTTTTTCCACTTGTTGACTCTTTCTCTGCGGCCTTTCAACTTGTAGGTGTCCAGGTAATAAGGCAGAAATCTTTTTTTGCATGGCATCAAATTTCACAGGATGCAGAAATTGGATATCAATTCTATCTAAACGCCCAAATTTTTCGAATACGTTTTGTGCTGCAGCAATGTCCATCAGTGCAAAATTCCCATTGAGTGCTTTACCGATACCTTTGTTTTCTAATATCGCGTTTACTTTGAGATCTTTTTCCTTTCCTTTGATAAGAAATTTAAGAGAACTACCCGCTTTAAATTGGACGTTAGGAATAAATTTTTCTGGAAGAATTACTCCGATTGGGTCCATGATTAGAGGTAGCAGACCTTTTAAGTCTTTTTCTGTTGTTTTTAGGGAAAAGTCACGGATGCCACTATCTTGTAATAGATCGGTCCCAATAATTTCGACGACTTCACCGCTGGTGTATTCAATTCCATAGCCTTCGATGACGGGATAGGCTTTAATTTCTTTTCTTAGTGCATGTAATTTTTCAAAATGGGTTTCATCAAATTCCATACCTTCCGCACGAATAACAGCATCCGCACGTCCCAATACCAGATCGACGCTTTCCGTAAAGGAAATCATGGTTTGTTGGTTGGCAAGTCGAATACTTAGAAAAACAGAGACGCCAACTGCAACCCCTAAAATTGTAATAAGAGTACGGAAGGGATCTCGAATCAAGGGACGCAGTATAAGTGCCGTAAAAAGATCTTTAAAATAATAAAGAAAGCCCACTATTAGATGTCCGTTAATTTGCCGTCACGGATTTCAAAATGCCTATTACCACAAGCGGCTACTTGAGGGTTATGAGTGACAAGGATGACTGTGGTTTTAAAATCTGTTGCAGCGCGTTTCATCAGTCCAATAATTTTTTTACCGTTTTCCGAATCGAGATTGCCAGTCGGTTCATCCGCTAAAAGGATAACAGGTTGGTGGACCAAGGCTCTGGCTATAGCAACACGTTGCATTTCACCTCCTGATAATTCTGCCGGGAAGGATTGCAGCCGATCCCAGAGACCTACATATTCCAGAAGTGTTTGCACCCGACTGCCTTGTGTTTTAGATGAATGGGCAAGGAGGAGTGGTAGTTCGACATTTTCTTGGATAGTCAGGGTGGGCATGAGATTAAAAAACTGAAAAACAAATCCAATTTCTTTTCTGCGTAATAATGTGAGATCGTGATCAGAAAGTTCAGAGACTTTTCGTCCCTGCAAAAATATTTGACCTTTATCTGGAAGGTCCAGCCCTGCAAGTAAGTTTAGCAACGTCGTTTTTCCACCACCGCTTGGTCCCATTATAGTAACAAAATCTCCAGCATTAAAACTCAGGTTTACACCTTGTAATGCGGCTACTGAGGTGGTTCCGTTTTGGTAAGATTTATGAACATCAATAAACTGTATAATTGCCATAATGTGGTTATCTTTAATAATAATATAACGTGTCATTGAACCTTACCGCATATTGTGATAAGGATGGGAAGTTTATTTTAAAATTAATTGCTAGTTTATTTTAACGAATATTTCGGAATGGCTATTTCAAAAAAAGTAAGCGAATTTATGGAAAATTCGTCTTGGATCAGGAAGATGTTTGAAGAAGGTATACGCCTGAAACAAGAATATGGGGAAGAGAATGTTTTTGACCTTTCTTTGGGCAACCCGGTGATTGAGCCACCAGAGAAAGTGCAAAACGCGCTGGTGGAGGCGGCAAAAGACACCTCCCCTGGATTGCACCGCTATATGCCCAATGCGGGACTTCAAGATGTGAGGCAAGCGATCGCTGAGACGCTTTCTGGGGAATGTAAGTTGGCACTTTCTGCTAATGATCTGGTTATGGTTTGTGGCGCTGCTGGTGGATTGAATATTACCCTTAAAACTTTGCTTGATGATGGCGATGAGGTCATCATTTTTTCTCCCTATTTTGTCGAATATCTTTTTTATGTGGATAACCACGGTGGGAAAGCGGTCCCTATAAAAACCAACAAGGATTTTTCCCCTGATTTTGATAGCTTAAAAAATGCGCTGAACGAAAAAACCAAGGCGGTGATCATTAATTCTCCTAATAATCCTACGGGGGTAGTTTATTCACGTGAAGAGCTAAAACAATTGGCTGAAATTTTGAAGTGGCATTCAAATGAATCTGGCAGACCTGTTTATTTGATTTCTGATGATCCCTATAAAAAAATTACCTTTGATGGGGTTGAAGCAGCAAATATTCTTGAGTTTTATGATTACAGTATTTATATCACATCGCATTCGAAAGACATTGCATTGCCAGGAGAACGTATTGGATTTGTAGTGGTACATCCTCAATGTGATGACGCTGGTAACTTGATGGCAGGTTTAATTTTCTCTAATCGTGTATTGGGTTTTGTGAATGCCCCAGCTTTAATACAGCGTGTTATTAAGAAGGTGCAAGGGGTAACGGTTGATGTTGAACAGTATCAAAAAAAACGCGATTTTTTGTATGGCGAGTTGGCTCGCATCGGTTACGAGGTTGTAAAGCCACAAGGCGCATTTTATTTATTCCCGAAATCTCCTATTGTTGATGAAGTGGAGTTTGTAAAAAAGTTGGCAAGGGACAAGGTATTGGTGGTCCCTGGTCGAGGGTTTGGTTGCCCGGGCTATTTTCGTATTTCATATTGTTTACCCGATTCTGTCTTGGAAGGTTCAATTGATGGGTTTGAGTCTGCATTTAAAACCTGTCGTTAAAAGATAATAGTGGTATTCTCATCTTATGGTGCTGAGGAATCTTTTTTGATAATATAAGGTCTTGCTTTATATAGATAAATAATTAATCGTTTTTGACGGGAAACTTAGTTATGGCTTTGACTACAGATCAGATTAATCGCTACAGTCGGCATTTGTTGTTGCCGGAAGTAGGGGTTGAAGGACAGGAAAAAATTTGTAATGCAAAAGTTCTATTGATTGGCACAGGCGGCCTAGGTTCTCCATTGGCACTTTATTTAGCCGCAGCGGGTGTTGGGAAGTTAGGATTAATTGATTTTGATGTGGTAGATTTTAGTAACCTGCAAAGACAAGTGGCTCATGGTGAATCTACCGTAGGAAAACTTAAAGTAGATTCAGCAAAGGCAAGAATAGCAGATCTTAACTCCAGTATTGATGTAAAAACATATAATGCGAGATTGTCGTCGGAAAATGTAATGGATATCTTCAAAGACTACGACATTATCATTGATGGTACTGATAATTTTCCAACGCGTTATCTGGCTAGCGATGCTTGTGTGCTATTGAATAAACCTTATATATACGGTTGTATTTTAAGGTTTGAAGGCCAGGCATCTGTGTTTGACTCGCGTGTCGGTCCCTGCTATCGGTGTTTGTACCCTGAGCCGCCTCCACCTGGTCTGGTACCAAGTTGTGCGGAGGGTGGTGTTTTAGGAATTCTGCCAGGAATTGTGGGTCTTATCCAAGCCAATGAAGCGGTAAAGATAATTCTTGGTCAAGGAGAAACCTTGGTAGGCCGATTGTTGTTGTTCGATGCTTTGGGAATGAAGTTTAGGGAAATGAAACTAAAAAAGGATAAGGACTGTCCTATTTGTGGTGAAAACCCAACAATTAAAGAATTGATCGACTATGAAGAGTTCTGCGGTATTCTTCCGGTTGAGGAGTCCCTGGAAGACGATGAAATGGAAATAGGAGTAGAGCAGGTTAAGCAGATGTTAGATAACAAGCATGCGTTCAGATTGGTTGATGTCCGGGAACCCTCTGAGTATGATATTTGTAAAATTGGAGGGGCGATTCTAATACCACTTGGGGATATAGAAGCAAAAGATCCTGCAAAACTCAATGGTTTGAAACTGGATGAAGAAATAGTTTTACACTGTAAAGCTGGAGTACGCTCCATGAAGGCTGCCAAGGCACTCCAAGAGATGGGATTCAAAAACCTGAAAAGTATGCGAGGTGGTATCAATGAATGGTCGGAAAAGATCGATTCTTCAGTCCCATTATACTAAGGGCGTAAAATCTTAAATTGTCTTCTTTGAAAAACCGAAAAGTAATCGTAACTGGTGCAGCCCATGGTATTGGTCGAGCTTTGGCTATTGCATTTGCTAAAGAGGGTGCGCAGGTTGCCGGTTGTTCGCGTGGCAGGGATAGTTTGGAATGTCTTTCGAAAGAGATGGAGGGTTCCGGTCATGTTTTTTTTGCAGCGGATCTTTCTAAACCAGAAGGCATTCACAAGTTTTTTGATACAGCTCAAGAAGCTCTCCACGGCATAGATATTCTTGTAAACAATGTTGGTGCGGTTTTGAAACTTGGAAACTTTTTTGAAGTTTCAGATGAGGACTGGGAAAACTCATTTCAAGTCAATCTGATGTCAGCAGTTCGCCTCTCTAGAATGAGTATTCCTGAGTTAAGAAAATCTTCGTGCCCTCGGATAATAAATATTTCATCAGTTGCTGCTTCCCACCCCCAAGATATTTTTCCACATTACAATGCGATGAAGGCGGCTTTGTCAAACCTCACTGTTTCTCTCGCACAAACACTTGCTGAAAATGGAATTTGTGTTAATTCAATCTCCCCGGGTCCAGTCTGGAGCCGTTCCTGGGAACAGGAAGCCGAAGCACAAGGAGATAAACTGTCTATTGCAGATATTAAAAAAAATATTATGGATCAGACTGGGAAAAATATTCCACTGAAAAGAATGGGTGTGCCAGAAGATTTGACAGGACTGGCTCTATTCCTTGCCTCCGAGCAATCTTCATGGATCACCGCGACAAACTTTGTAGTTGACGGCGGACTAACCCGAAACCCCTTTTAATGTGATTAGTTATCGTAAAATTTTTTTTAATTTTCTTTTGTTTTAAACTTTGTAATTTTATCCAAAACAATCATGACATCTTCTGTTAATCCACAAATTTTTCGGGAATATGATATTCGCGGTATTGTTGGAAAAGACCTCACGATAGATACTGTAATCAGGATTGGTAAAGCTATTGGAACCTATATTAAGCGTGGCGGTGGGAAAAAGATGGTTATAGGAAGAGATGTACGTGCTAGCTCTCAAGAATTTCAAAAAATACTTTCTAGCGCATTAAATTCGACGGGTTGTGATGTCATTGATATTGGAATGGTGGCCACACCGATGACGTATTTTGCTCTCCATCATTTTAAAGCGGATGGTGGTGTCATGATTACTGGTAGTCATAATCCCCCAGAGTTTAACGGGTTTAAAATCAGCCAAGGTGTTCACAGTTTATATGGCGAAAAGGTTCAACAACTAAAAAAACTTGTTCAAGCTAATGATTTTGAAACTGGAAACGGGAATACGAAACAGCAAGATGTAATTGGCGATTATATGGGTAAAATTTGTTCGCTTTTGAAAATCTCAAGAAATGTAAAAGTTGTGGTCGATGGTGGTAACGGTTGTTTCGGAATTGTAGGGCCAAAATTGTTGAAGAAAATGGCTCAAAATCCGATTGAATTGTTCAGTGAGCCAGATGGCACCTTTCCCAATCACCATCCTGATCCGACGGTTGCCAAGAACCTGACTCATTTGATTGAAAAGGTTCGTTCGGAAAAAGCAGAGCTAGGTATTGGGTTCGATGGTGATGCGGACCGTATTGGTGTTGTTGATGAAAAAGGAGATATATTGTGGGGAGATCAGTTGCTCATCCTTTTTGCTCGCGATATTCTTTTAAAAAATCCAGGTGCAACCATTGTGGGTGAGGTTAAGTGCTCGCAGAATTTATATCAGGATATTGAAAAACACGGAGGAATCCCTGTTATGGCAGCCGCGGGACACTCTCTTATAAAAAATAAAATGCGTGAGACTGGCGCTTTATTGGCTGGAGAAATGAGTGGGCACATCTGTTTTGCAGATAATTACTATGGTTTTGACGATGCTATTTTTGCGGCGTGTAGAATTTTACAAATTGTTTCTCAATCTAAACAAAAAGTTTCTGAAATGCTTGCAGACCTGCCCAAAACGGCTTATACGCCAGAGATTCGTATAGATTGCCCTGATGACAAGAAATTTGAAATTGTCCTTGAATTAACAGAGTTTTTCCGAGATCACTATGAAATTATAGATATTGATGGCGTGCGTATAAACTTTGGCGATGGATGGGCTTTAATTCGAGCTTCAAACACGCAACCGGTGCTTGTTTTACGATTCGAAGCTGTTAATGATGTGAGATTAAAAGAATTGGTGCAAGTTATTAAAACCCAAATCGACAAATATCAACCTCTTATTCATTTTGATTATGAACCATGATTAAAAAATATTTGCACACTCGATTTAGGGTGTCAGACATAGAAAAATCGATGGTTTTTTACCGGGATATACTGGGACTGAATGTAACCGAACAAAAAACCTCACCACGTGGCTCCAAACTAGTTTTCTCAATTTTCCGGATATGGATTGTGAATTGGAATTATGTTCTTTCCCGGATTCGGGTGCCGTGGAAATTCCAGAAGATTTAGTTTACCTTGCATTTGAAGTAAATGACCTGAAATTATGCATGGAAAAACTCGAAGCGGCGGGAGTTCCCATCACCGAAGGTCCCACACAATCTTCAAACGGGGCTCGGTTTATATTTACAGAAGATCCGGATAAATATGAAATCGAGTTAATTCAATATAAGGTTTGAGGTCAGGTAACAACTACTCCGGCATATCCCACCACGTGATTTTTATCTCCATTAGTTTCAGCAGAAGTCATATATTTGATGAGCTCTGCTCTTTGTGCACCTAACTTTTCAGCACAAAGTAGCATTACGGTTACTGGGTTCACACCACACATGGAAATTTGATTTTTTCTCACTGTTTCATGAAGGCCCAAAGCATCCAGGCTTTCAATTTTGGCAAGCGCTTTCTTATCTTTCATAGTAGCGACATCGTGTGATTCAAAGTGGGTCATGTCTGAACTTGCAACGATTAAAACAGGTTTTTTTATTCGTTCCACAGATTTAACAATAGCATCGCTTAAATTTTTGCAGTGGGAGTAGTTTATTTTTTTTAGGCATATAGGAACAATCTTCAAGGTTTTTTTGAAATACTGTAGGAACGGTAGTTGGGTTTCCAAAGAATGTTCCCCTTCATGAGCAAGCGCATTAGATATGGCTATCGGTGTTTCTTCACAAATTAATTGAGCCAGTTTCTCATCTAAGAGTACATCTCCCATAGGCATGATCCAATTTCCCTCTGTCATAATTGAGACATTTTCTCCGCGTCCAGTGTGGTTGGGTCCTATTAGAATGACTGTATCTGGTATTTCTATTTGGGAATAAACGGCACCTGCAACATCTCCTGAATACATGAACCCAGCATGCGGTGATACTATGCCAATAGCTTTTTGTTTTTTTTTTAATGGAGAGATTAAATGATTTTTTATATTTCTCGCAAGTTCATTACGACTTGCAGGGTAAAACTTTCCTGCAACGGCCGGGATACGGTTATTATTTTTTAAGGTATTCATTTTAGAACCTTACCCATGCCTAAGTGACAAGCATCTTAATGATGTAAAAAATTTATTTCTCAAAGTAGCTCATAGTTAGTTTTTCGATACAGAGGTTTAATGATTTTAATCTTACAGGCTTTATCAAAGATTTCGGAGTGTTTTTATTCAACGGGTAAAAACAAAGGGAGAGTGGAACCCTTGGTATGGAATCAGTCTTAATGCATTAGATTACAATTAAAAGATTCTTTGCCATCCTTTTTTGCAGGTTCAAAATTGAAATAGGACGACTTCCTGAAGGAACATAACTGGGATAAAAATGAATTTGGCAAATTTAAAAAATAAGCCCGTTTTTCTTAAGCCACTCCTCTGTATTGAAATTTTTATTAGAAAACTCTTGGAACTCAATTTCCTTTTTACTGAGTCGTTGCCCATCGATAAACTGCGCTTTTTTTGGGAGATTTTTGCTGGTGCGTTTTTTGGTTGCAGGAGGTTCTTCCGTGAGTCCTTCTTCAACTTCTAGTTCCAGAGAATCGGTTAATACTTCCATCTTGAGTACCAGAACCATAAAGCTTTTTGGACAGATTTCTTCATCCTTCTGAATTTCCGCAACGATTTTCTTTACCTTGGGTGAAGTCATTACCGCTTCGGTAATGGCCTTAGACAATTTTTCAAAACTGTGTTCAGCTCCATCGGACTCGCTCACAAAAACCCCCTTTCGGTTTCAAAAAAATCGAATTTTTCTATATTTCCAATACATACATCACCTTAAACCTACGGAAATCTCTTGTCAAGGAGACCTTTCAAAAGGCAATAAGAATTAGGTATAAGTTATAATCTCGGCCTATCTAAATTGGCAATAAATTTTGAATCAAGAAAGGTATGAAAAATGGGATTCTTTCCGAAAATTTTAGCTTCCCCTTCTTTGGTATGGATATTACCAGCCATAGGATTTTACTTAATTAATATATTTATGGGGCTATTTATTGCTTTCCAGAAAAAAACAGAAGAAAACCTTAGAATACATGCTCTTATGTATTACTCAATCACGTTTAGTTTGGTTTGTTTCCTGACTATGAACCACACTCACCATGAAAACACATTGATAGATTATATAGTCGTTTTTTATATTGTTGCAATCGTGCCCTTCAGCAAACGTTGGGATGTTTTAGTTCATGCTTTAACAGCTGTAGTTGGTTTAACGCTTTTGCCTTTGCTGATTATCATCCAAATTTAGTTATTTATCCCGTGTGTCATCCCTTCCGTTAAGGTAACTTTTTAAAAACATTAGAAGCCAAATACAAGGAGAGCTTGTAATAAAGCTAAAAAGTATATTAGTTGGAGTTCGTATTTTCCTGCAACGGGTCTAATTTAAGAATACAAACATTAATCGAGGGTTTTGTATTGTTAGGTTAAACAGGGGGGGGATAAAGTGGGTGTTCGCCTTCTGGCTAGGTTAGTCTGCGATTGCGGCTTTGACGGTAATGTCACCGTAAACCTTTACCCGGCAGCCTAATTTCTGGTGGTCTTCAAGCTTATGAATTTTTTCGAAAAAGGTGCGTGGATTAACATTTTCCATAGGCTCAACTTCTACTATGCATTTGGCACATAAACCGCTACCCCGGCAATTAAGAAATTTATTGAGGCCTTTATAAACTTCTGCATCATTATAAAGAGCCGCCTGCCTTAGATTAGCACCATAACCTGCCTTGAACTCAAAGGTTTCATCGGTTTCTGTGTTGACAACTTTGATTTTTGGCATGGTATCTTCTGATGGTTTTTATTTTTAAGAGGGCTATTAATGCCCGAATAATTGGATAATGTCAATGCTAAACTCTAATAGATAATTAGTCCTTTAGCATCAACTATATAGAATAATTATGCCCTGTAAGAATCTTCTTTTCTTTAAGAAAATTTTGAATTTTAGTCGATGCTTCGTTTACGTTCTGCGCCTCATCCAGCGAGAGTAAAATATCTGGCTCGCCAATTGTTTTAGAACTAATTTGAATTTCTATCACCTGATAAGGATTTGCCAATAGTTTTAGATCTTCTTGATCTTCTCGATGAAATGCGTTCGAGGTTGAGATTACAACATGTCCGGCATCAAGAAATAGTTTTGCTACTTCCCCCAGTCTTCTTGCAGATTCTTCTTCTATAGTGGACTCAGGTTGTTTCAAGTCAGCCGAAACTCCTAAATTCACATTTCTTCTATCTAGAAGATAACTCTGAAAATTATTTTCGAAAAGATTTTGCTCGAGGGTTCTTGCCAAAGGCCCTTTTCCGGATCCCGGATCGCCGGTAACAAGAATCAATACCGCTCGGTGACCGTTACGATAAGCCCGTTCTTCAGGTTTAATATCACTCTTAATCCAATTGAAATCACGAGTTCGAACTTCATCTCTTAATTTGTCTTCTTTAGTCGTAGGCGTATAGGTGGTTATGATTCCGCCACCGCAGACATCGTATTGATCGACAAGTACAAAACGTCCTGTAGTAGCGATAGATCCAAATAAGTCGAAGGCTACTGGTGAACGCGTTTTTAGTGTCAGTTCTGCCACATCATTTTTTGCAATATAATCCTGATTGCTAAGTGTCTCAAGAGTTGAGGCGTCGATGGCTTTTTTAAATTCCTGGACCTCACACTCCACTTCTTGTGTATTTAGTTTTATAATGAATTTGCGTCCTTTTTCCAGATTATGTTGTCCCATCCAAAAAACATTGGCGTCGAATGTTGTCGAGACAATCGGTAACTCCTCCCTCAATGTACAAACATTTCCGCGCTCGACAAAAATCTGCTCATCCAACGTGAATCCGATGGATTCTGAAGAAGTTGCTGAGACTGGTTGTTCATTTACGCTCCAAGCTTCTATCGTTTTTACAACAGCTTGTTTATTTGAGGGAGAAAAAATAATACGGTCGCCTACT
>CAZMXD010000026.1:0-14189 GCA_964570185.1 uncultured Nitrospina sp.
AAATTCCGATGATTACATGAAAAAATTCAAATACCCACATTTGGTTTTCCTCTCAATACGATGGTTGATATTTTTCGGGTAACAGTTATTGACTTCCCCGTTAGGTCAATACGATAGTTGATATTTTTTGGATAACAGTTACTGACTTCCCCGTTAGGGTACTTATTTATTGGATGAGGAAACAGAAAAAAAAGATTCTGTTTATTTACTTAGCAGTTATCTTAGCAGAAAAAAGAAAAAATTTCCATTGATGCCTCAGCTAGCCAAAAGCAGTTAATTAGCGCAAAAGAAAGAGAATTAATGAAAACACCAAAATAATGATTAGCATGGGAATCGCCATATTCTTTTTGAGAACATAGTTTTCTGGATACTGGGATATAGTAGCTTCTTTAGATAAAGCCTTAACCTTTTCATGCAACTGACGGTTTTTCTCTTCTACTTCTGCTTTTTGTGCTTTGATTTGTTCAATTTCATCCTTCAATCGTAGGCGATCCACCTTAAGTGATTTGGATTTCTCAATTTCGCGTTGTAGGGCTTCTTCGGCTCCTAGAGTTATTCCGTCGTTTTCGAGCGGCTTTTCCCATTTCTGATCATCATTCATATCATAATAATAAAGGTTTGCGGATAGGAGGGGAAGCGGGAAATCATTAGGTCCGAACTTTGACTACCGGAAATGAGTTGCTGGCTTTGGTTAAACGGGATAGATGCTCGGCACTTAATTGCAGGTTTCCTGCCGGAGCAAACTCTGCTACTTGTTCAGGATGGCGGGACCCGACAATAGCTGTAAAAATATTTTCTTGTTTCAGTACCCAGGCAACAGCAACTTCAATTGGGTTTCGATCCAATTCGTTAGCGATGATACGAACGGTCTCCCAAACCTTTTTTGCCTCGGGATAGACAGATGGTTGGAATAGGTGGTGCATTTTTCTTGTTGGCATTTTTAGATCTTGGTCTTTCATAGAGCGAGCAAGGAGTCCTTGTGCGGTTGGTGAAAATGCCATATATTGGATACCGTTTTTTTTGCAAAGATCCAACGTTTTTCCTTCATAGCCGCGATCCAATAAACTGTATGGTATTTGGTTTAGACTGAATTCTTTTATGTGATTGCCAAGTAATTTCAGATCGCTAAATTTAAAATTTGAAAGGCCTATGGTTTTGGCCTTACCACTTTTTTTAAGGGAGAGCATATACTCTGTGAGCCGGGCACTTTTTTCACTATTGTCGAAAAAATTTCCAGGCCAATGTATTAGGTATAAGTCCACATAATCCCTGTCTAATGCTTTAAGAGAATTATCTAGGGCTTTTTTGTACTCCTTTAGTGTTTGGCCGGCTTCAGGCCAAATTTTGGATATGATAATTGCTGATTCTTTTTGGGAACCGAGTGCTTTGCCGAGGCGCCGTTCGGATTCACCGTCTCCATAACCTTCTGCGGTATCGAAGGCTGTGATACCCATATCAAGTGCTTTATGAACTACTTTTTCTGCATCCTTTTCAGGGCAAAGATCTCCCCAACCATAGCTGGGCGCGATTTGCCAGCACCCCAGAGTAACCTGACTCCAGTCTTTATCAATCCCGGCAACTCGATTGTATTTCATGAATCACCATCGGATATAGGTGATATGGGATTTGTTCATCCATGGCGAACGATATTGAAAGGATTCAGCGCCGAATTTTTCAAATTCGGCTATTTCTTTTCTAAATTTCCAAAGTTTCCAGCCAACCAAAAGGGCAGATAGACCTGTAAATAAAATTACCGTGGCAACAAAATAAGCGATCAATGCCGGATAAGCGAAAATGGAAATGCCGATAAAAAATAAAATTGCACCCGATATAACTGTTCCCAAAGTGATGGTCCTGTGTCCTTTTCTGAAAAGTGAATTTGAATAATCATTTTTAAAATACATGGTTCACCTCCTATTCCTTATTATGTATAAAATCTCCATCAAACATTGTCAAGGTATCTTGGAATAGGCTCATGGGTAGAAACTATCTTTACCGCAGTGGTACTAAAGAAAATAAAAACAAGAGGTTATGTTTAAGAAATTATAATTCTTTGTCGGGGTAAACAATAGGCCTAGGTTTTGATGAATGGAAACGTGTAAAAAGCTTTAAAAACAGGAAACCAACCAAAAATTAAATTGGATTGCTTCATTTTTTAAGGGCTATTTTTAACTTGCTTTCGGCTTGTTGAGGGATTTTCTCGAAATCTTTTTTTTGTTGGGTAAGAGGGCGCATCCAGTTTGTGACGCGTGGACTCGGATGATAAAGGGGACAAAGAATGAAATCTGGTGTAACTAGTTTTTTGGCAACTGTTTTTTTTAACTGGTACCGAGTTCCTAATAGGAGATTAAGAGCCTGCAGGCCTACAGAGCCCAATGTCACTACAACTTGTGGGCGGATGAGTTCTAGTGTTTCTTTTAAAAATAAGGAGCAGTTTTTAATTTCAATTGTTTTTGGTCTTCGGTTATTTCCAATTTTCAGGGGATTGCACAACACGGCATTTGTGACAAACACGTCCGTCCGTTTAAGCCCAATATGCGCGAGTAGTATTTCAAAATTATCTCCGGACTTGTCACCATAAAATGGAATTCCGGTTCGACCCGCTCCTAAACGACCAGGAGCTTCGGCAACGAAAACAATTTTTGCATTAAGATTGCCATTGTTAGAACTAAGTATTGCAGGTTGATCTGCCAAGTCAGGACAAAAGCGGCAATTGGACGCTTGTTTTTCTAATTGTAAAAATGTCTTATGATTTGATTTAGGGCCTATCAGTTCCATCTTCAGATTCTTCTTCATCTTCCTCTTCATCGGCAACACGGCAAACCACTAGAAAGCCTATGATCAAAACGACACTGGCAACAAGTGTAAACAGGATATCCATTAAAATGGTTTGATAGTTGCGAGATAAATCATACAAGCGCCCACGATGAAAATAGCGATATGAACCATCATTGCATATTTCTTAGGGAGTATCGCTTCTTTGATCTGTTTACCGTTTTGTATACCCAAAGCAATCAAAACTATTAGGAGACCCAGTTTCCAGTGAATCCATTTGCCTTCCGCAAAAGCCCCGGTTTTAATAGCAAGGACAATGCCTGATATAAGGGTAACGCCGAGTATAGGATAATAGATGAACTTGTGAATGCGTGATTGGGTTTTTTCAAGCCCTTTTGCTTCTTCTGGAGACTTCAGGCGAAGCCGAAAAACCACGGTGAGGGACTGCAAAAACAAGGTACCAATGACCAGGCACATTGAAATCATATGTAAGGTAAGAAAGAAATTTTTCATTTCATATTTGTTGTTTAAGGTTTTTCTGACTGGGCTTTTTGCAGATCGGCAAGCCAGTATACCCGGCTGGAAACAATTAATGCCATGCCTACACCACAATAAATGGCAGCAACGACAATATAGCCTCCAAGGAATTCGTTAAAAGTGCGAAGCATTATTCCCAAACCTATCATCATAGGGATCAAAAAATAAAAGGGCTTGGAAAATAAATCTTTTAAGCCTACCGGATCATTCAAATTATGAATACGGATTTTGTTTCGTTTGGCTGTTTTGCTTAATACAAATTTGCCTTTAATCAGGCCAATCAATCCTGCTGCGATACCAGAAATAGTGATTGCAACCTTAGTGGAATGTTGGTCTGCTTCTGCAAGTTGATATAAGCCTAGCCCACGTATCAGAAGAACACAGCCTATAATGCACCAAAGGCCCCCTGCAATTTTTGTTAGATTTCTTTTATTCAAGTTTAGCTCCCCCAAACTATAACTTAGATGCGGTATTGGATAAAAAGGTTCTGATGATACCTTTATTTCGGCATTTCCCCTCGAACTAATCGGACGGTCATGCGACCGCTTTTACTTTTATATAAAGGTCTGAACTCACCATTTTTAAAGTCAAATAAAGTACCTTCATGCCCAGATTCGCTTTTCAACCAAACCGTGGCCAGTCCTCCCGAAGGAAAGCTCGGCCATAAGCGCATTTCTTTTCCATATTTATCTTGATTAATTGCTTCTTCGTGGTACAGAGATTTAATTTCTTCTTCAATGGGAAGACGCCAGTCCTGAAAACCTCCAAATTTAATATTATTAAAATAATTAGCCAGTTCAATAGCTTCGTCCCAAGTAAACCATTTTGCTTCTTTTTGCCAGGCATCCTCCCGCATCCAAAGCAGTCCGGTTACGGAATCGGTAATTGTGCCGTCATGATTATCGGTGAATCTTTCTTTGTCAGGCATAGTTAAGTGTTTTGAAGTTTTGAAGAAATATTATCCAGAGAAATTCCACTTAATCTTTGCTGCAGCCTTTCCAAGTCGAAATTGGGATAATTTTGGAATTCTTTTTCTCCAAGGATTTTGTTGAAGGAATATTCTAGTAAAAAATCTGAGCACGCAATCAAAGGTGTTGTAAATAAGATTTTTTTTACCTGACTCCTTGAGATTTTAACAGGAGCGCTAGAGCTTAACAATACTGGATTATTGTGAAGTGCCGCTACTGTTTTCATGGCCATCCACAATGGCCATATGCAAAATAGACGTAGGGATAATTCTGTTTTCGGAATGGCAAGTGTAAATTTTAAGGCGTCTTGCAAGTGTCCGTTTGTTTTGCAAAGTAAGCTTTCCAGTATTTTTAGATTTTTCTCAATTGACTTGCCTGAATGAAACTCTTTAACTGTAAGCCCATAGGAGGTGATCAAGCTCTTAGGGATATACGACCAACCTCGGTCACGGTCTGCGATTAAATCTTTTGAGATGTTTGTCATTTGCAATCCGAGTCCAAACGAAACGGCATTTTTTTTCATTATTTTTTGAGCTGGATCAGGAAGGAAAGTGAGTTTTAGCAGGAAAAGATTACATAACATCTCACCTACAACCCCAGCTACGAAGTAACAATATTCTTCCAAGTCTTCTTCGTTTTCTAGAAGTGTGATTTCCCCGAATTGGCAACGACTTTGGAAATGTGCCATACCTTTAGCCATTTTTGAGACCGAGGGAGCAATCTGTTTCTGGTGATTTTCTTTGAGTGAATCGAAAATGTTAAAAACTCGTTTGATATTTTTTAAAAGGTCTAAATCGTTCTGAGTGCCATCGACGATTGCGCAATCTTTTATCCATTTATCAATATGATTTATGCGATATTCTCGGTTTTCTATCAACCTTGAAAATTCAAAGAGCTTTCTGATTTTGATTTTGGGGTCGAGTTGGGCTGCGTCTTCAATAGTGTCAACAGTTCTACAGAACAGATAAGCAATTAATACGCTACGATGCAACTCACCTCTCAGGACTTTAATATTTAAAGCAAAGGTTCGGCTTACCTTTTTTAGTGTTTGGTGGCAGTAAGTCCAATCGTCCATTTTGTGTTCTTATAAAAGCTTTGCAGTCAAAAGTGATTGAAATTTCTTTGGAAGGCGAGGCGACGCAAACATTCTATCTTGTAGTTTGGAAAATGATTCAGGAGGTAAGTAATGTACGGTCCTCTATTTCTTTGGCAATTTCCAAAATTTTCGTATGTACTTCGTTAATTACATTTTCGGGTGTGCTTGTGCCAGCAGTAATCCCGACGTGCTGTCTTTTAATAAACCAGTCTTTGCTTAACTGGTCCAACGATTCAATATGGTGTGCTTGTATTCCCTTTTCATCACAAACATGTAACAGCTTTTTAGTGTTCGAAGAATTAAAACCGCCAATAACAATCATAAGATCGACTTGATTTGCCAATTCATGAACAGCAACTTGCCGGTCATGGGTGGGTTGACAGATGGTGTTTACAAATGCCACATCATCCACATAATCCAAGGCTCGTATTTTTGCTACTAGAGCTTCTACCTTGTCTCTTTGTTGAGTTGTTTGGGTGACAATTCCCAATTTCCGATTGCCCGACGTATTAATTTTTTGGAAATCGTCTTCGCTGTTTATTACGAGATAATCATCCAAATCCCCAACAATTCCTTTGACTTCCACATGGTCTTTTTGTCCAATCACTACTGGGAAATAACCTTTATTAACCATTGATTTTATGGTCTGATGGACTCTCATCACCAAAGGGCAGCTTGCATCATAAACAGTAAACCCCGCATCGTTTAGTAGTTTTTTTGTTTTATCGGCTGCTCCATGAGCGGTAATCATTACTTTTTTAGTTTTGATTTTATCAATTTCCTCGATTCCAGGTACTAGGGAGACGCCATTTTGTTTCAGTGATTCACTGACTTGAGGATTGTGAACCAATTGGCCTACAATTGTTAATTCGTTGCTGAATTCGGGAGACATCGCAAGATTTATAGCATCTTGGACTCCAAAACAAGTACCCATTGCACTGGCGAGTGAAACTTTCATTTATATTTTTCTTTTAAAAGGGTTATTTGTAATCATACATATTATTAAAGGATAATAACAAACTGCCTCAAGGTTTTAAATAAAAAACACCCAAAGCTATTTTATAAGGAGGTTTTTAATTAATTGCCAGCTAGTTTGGCGGCCAACATCTGCAATCGATTCAGTTAGTGGTATATTTTTTGGACAGACTTCAACGCAAACCTGAGCATTCCCGCAATCGGTAATTCCGCCTTCCACCATAATTGCATCTAGGCGTTCTTCTTTGTTCATATTGCCTACTGGATGCAAATTGAAAAGCCTTACCTGATTGAAAGTTGATGCTCCCATAAATGTATTGTTTAGTGTGAATTGAGGACAGGCCTCTAGACAGCAGCCACAGGTCATGCATTCAGACATCACATAGCGTTTAGCACGATCTGAGTCTGGCATTACCGCACCTTCACCAATATCGTGGGAGCCATCTATGTCAATCCATGCTTTGACCTTTTTTAGGTTTTCAAACATGCGACTGCGATTGACTTGTAAATCTCTAATAATAGGAAACTTAGACATTGGTTCCAGGGAAATGGGTTGTTCTAGATTGTCTACAAGTGCCGTACAGGCTTGTCTCACTTTTCCGTTAATCACCATTGTGCAGGAGCCACATACTTCTTCAAGACAATTGGAATCCCAAGTTACGGGATTAACCGTTTCCCCCTTTTTGGTAGTAGGATTTTTCTGGATTTCCATCAGACAGGAAATTATGTTTGCAAAAGGTTTGTAGGGAACCTCAAAAGTCTGCCAGTATGAAGGAGAACCTGGTTTGTCCTGCCGTTTAATTTTTAATAAAAAGTTTTTGTCTGCCATGCTGTTTTTGAACAACCATACCATAAGCGATAAAGCTGCCTTTTGATGAAAAGTTTGAAAGGCTATTGCAAAGTCTATCCATCACTTTCTGCTTTTAAGACAAGAATTATAATATGGATCAGTTTCACTTTAATCATATTTTCTTGGTCTCGGTGTTATTAAAGAAGTATTCACCTCTTCATAAGTGATATCTGGCTTGTTATCTTTAAATTGAGCTATTGTGCTTTTTAACCATTTTACGTTGTTTTCTTCAAAACGTTTCATGTAATCCAAATGGCCAGGAGGAAATTTATCTTTAGAAATATCCCCATATTGTTTTTCTTCAAGGTAGTCAATATATTCATGCGGATCAAAATCTTTTGGCTGTTTCAAATCGTAGTCCTGTTTGTAATGACTGCCCCGAAACTCATTGCGCTTCAAAGCTCCTTTTGCAATTATTTTGGATAGGTGGATCATGCAGTATAATTGGTTGATGAAGCTAGGAGAAGGGTTAGCCCAATCAGTAGTGTCTGTACATTTTACATTTTTGAACCGGCTTTCAATATCGTCGATGGCGAGAATCGCTTTCTCTAGTGATTGGTTGTCGCGTACGATGAGTACGTTGGCCAACATAATCTCTCCCAAATCCTGGTGCAATTGATAAGGATTTTCTTGACCATTCATTTTCTTGATTTCTTTAAACCGGGTTTTCCAGTGATTCCGCGCATTATCGAATATGGTCGAAGGAATGTCATCAACGGATTTTTCCAAAGAGTCGGTGTAGTTCATAATTCCTCGAGCCATCATCAAGCCGGTATAAATGCAACTAAGTAGTGAATTGGCCCCCAATCTGTTTGCACCGTGATATTGATAATCTGCTTCCCCTGCAGCAAAAAGGCCTTTGATGGAAGTCATTTGATTACGAGGAGAACCGTGATCGATCAAGCCATGTTGGTCTGGGCCATAATCGGTCCAAAGCCCTCCCATGGAGTAATGCACCGCAGGAAAAATTTTCATAGGTTGTTCGCGGGGGTCAACACCCGTGAATTTGGTGTAGATATCCATGATTCCACCTAAACGGTTATCTAAAAAATCTCTCGATTTATGCGTCAAATCAAGATAAACCATAGGTTCGCCGCTGATGCCCATATTTTGATTGTATACGATGTCGTAAATTTCTCGACTTGCAACGTCTCTAGGAACGAGGTTTTTAAACAAGGGATACTTTTCTTCAAGAAAATAATATCTTTCCGCATCAGGGATTTTTTTAGGGTCGCGGTTGTCATTAGTCTTACGTGGAACCCAAATTCTTCCTCCTTCCCCGCGAGCCGACTCACTCATTAGTCTTAATTTATCCTGGCCGGGAATAGCTGTGGGGTGAATCTGAATGAATTCTCCATTGGCATATTTGGCTCCCTGTAAATAAGCGGTGGTTGCCGCTGCTCCGGTATTGACTACAGAGTTGGTAGATCGACCATAAACTTGACCGGGACCACCAGTTGCAAGCACCACGGCATCTGCTCGCAAAGTATAAATTTCATCTGTTTTTAAATCATGAATTACCGCGCCTCGGCAAATTCCATCTGAGTCAATTACAGCACCTAAATATTCGTGCCATTCTAAGGCAGTTGCGTTACCATCATGAATGTTACGCCTAACCTGCTCGTCCAGGGCATAAACTAATTGTTGTCCGGTAGTGGCTCCAGCAAAAGCGGTCCGATTATAAAGAGTGCCGCCGAATCTGCGAAAATCGAGATGCCCTTCACCAGTTCGGTTGAAGGCCACACCCATTCGATCCATTAGATGAATGATGGCTGGTGCCTGGAAACACATATCGCGAACTAAGGGTTGATGAGCCAGAAAATCGCCTCCTTTGATAGTGTCGTAAAAATGCTTTTCTGGGGTATCTCCCTCATTTTTAGCATCGATCGCAGCATTGATACCCCCCTGTGCGCAAACCGAATGAGAACGTTTTAAAGATTGGTAGGAGACAACGGTCACTTCTCCATTTCGTTCACAAAACTTCATGGCCAGAGCTAATCCTGCCAACCCGCCTCCAATGATTACTATTTTTTTCCTGCGGTTAATCATATTTTTAACCTACCACCGTCGCTTCAACTGGAATTGGATTCATGTAGAATTCAAGCACAGTGGCTAGTCCCAAGAATGTTAATCCAACTCCAATAGCAGCAAATACGATGGCTCCATTTCGCTGAGCATTTTTACCGATTAGAATTCCCCAAGAGACACAAAACCCCCATAGTCCATTGCTAAAATGAAAAGTCACTGAAACAATACCAATGATATAAATCACAATTCCTTGTAATGTTTGGAACTCTCCATTAAGAATACCAATTAAAAAAGGTGCGGCTTCAAAATGGTGTTTGCCTTCCCACATTTTGGCTCCAACAGTAGTTCCCATATGGTAAATCAGGAAAAGAAAAGTTATAACTCCTGTTAATCGTTGCAGGGTATAAAGCCAGTTGCGTTGGTGTCTGTATCTGTACACATTTGTTTGACCAATGTGTATGACATAAAAACCCATTAGCGAATGGAAAACGAGGGGAATATAAATAAAGCCAATTTCAATGAAAAGCAGAAAAGGCAAATTATTGAGCACATCAATGCTCAGCTGATAAGGTAAAACCCCTACTGTTCTAAGAGAATTGATCGATAAATGAATAACAAGAAACGCCCCGATAGGAACTATTCCTGTTAGAGAATGAAGTTTCAAGAGAAGGTAGTGTGTTTCGTCTTTAGTAGGTTTTGTCATAAAGAGATAATATTAGATCTGGCTAATGAAATTGCCATTAAACTAATAAATAGAAATTTAGGTCGTATTCTCCCGGAGAATTCAGAATCGCACAAGGTTAATCCTTGAAAAAAATTAAGCTATTGTTTTTTGTAGATATTTAAGAATAGGCAGTGATTAGAAATCGGCTTCAAGCAGGGGTCGTTGTTTGAAATCTGGATTCTTAGGTTTGTCTTCGGTGGAAATTTTTAGATGCTCAGGATCATTAACATACAAATCTACAAAGCCGCACCTGCCACATACATTAGGTTGTAAGGGAACATTTTTTTCTATTCCATGTTCATTTCGTACAACTACCACCAGATCCATTGTTTTACTGTTTCTAAGACCGATGTCACCTTTAAGAATACTTTTTTTCCCGCATTTGTTGCAGGTATCCCGGTTTTTTGACATGCCGGGTCTCCTTATTTTTTGTGAACGGATTATTTTGTATAAACGAAGCTTATTTTAGCACAACAAAGCAAAATCTAATAGCAAGTGATCAGCCTTTACTGGAGTATCCCATTATGAAATCTAAAAAAGCGATAAGACAAATTTTTGATTTATTTTTATTGATACCCATTCTAAACTTCATTTCGTCTGCTAATTCTAATCGTGTTATAAAATCACACAATTTGCAGGGAAATGAAGAATGCTATAATTATTAAAAGCAAAAACATGGCCAAAGGTCTTTTTTAAAAAGGTTTCAGCCTTGTTTATCAGGAGAGTAATTTTTAGCTTATGATGCAAAATTTTGCATATAAAAAATTTCTAGTTTATTTAACCCACGCACAAGTAGATGCTTGGAACTTTAAATCGAAACACAAGGTGCTGCTGGAATCGCATCTCTCTGGTTCTGCTGTTCAAATTTGCGCAAACTACAAGGAGTTTAAAGATAATTTACCTCGGGCTGATGTAGCTATTGTATGGTTTTTTAAAAAAGAATGGTTGGCAAACGCACCAAAATTAAAACTCATTGCTACCCCTGCTGCAGGCAAAGACTGGATTTCTTGGCAGCCTCCAGAAAATTTAAAACTCTGGTTTGGTGGATTTCACGGACCCATGATCTCTGAAAGTGTTCTTGGCGCAATGTTACATTTTATAAAAGTGTTTCCTTTATCAAAGATGATGCAAAAAAAGAAAAAATGGGCTCGTGTAAAAATTTCAGATAAACTGCAATCGCTTTATAAATCAAGGGTTACTATTTTTGGTTTTGGCAAAATTGGAATTACTCTTGGAAGATTATTAAAACAATTTGGCGCTGATATTACTGGAATTAAACGTTCCGAAATGGCAACCCCTGATTATTTTAACTCACAAGATAATATTCTGACTTTCGATGAATTGGAATCGGTATTACCAACAACTGATCATTTTGTATGTACACTACCTGGAGGAGATGGGACAAATGAACTCATAAAACCCATACATTTTGAAAAGCTTCCAAAAACATCTTTTTTTTATAATGTAGGACGTGGGAATATATTTAAAGAATTAGATCTTGTTCGTGCGTTACAAAATGATGAAATTGCCGGGGCCTATCTCGATGTATTCGGAGAAGAACCGTTGCCCAAGTCCTCTGCTTTGTGGCAGTTGGACAATGTTCTGATTCAACCACATATATCCGCTGCTTCGCCGCAATATTTGGAGTTGTTTGTGGAGGAACTGGCTAAAAAAATTAAAGATCAAGCCCGATGAAAACAGTTGGGTTTTGGTTAGTCAAAATTAGATGTATTTGGGGTTTTCTGGATTTTGTGATTGACAGTAAGTTAAACATAAAAAATTGGGAGAGCCTTAAAGCTTCTCCCAATTAGTGGTTTTTTTTGTTAGGTAGCAGCAGGTACTGCTTCTAATCCATCTTTCAACGCTTCTTTTCTGCTAAGCTTTACTTTACCCTGCTGGTCGACGTCGATGACTTTAACCTTGATTTCATCGCCTTCCTGAATTTCATCACTAACATTTTTAATACGGCGATCACAAATCTGGGAGATGTGGACAAGCCCATCGGTACCCGGGAAAATTTCTACAAAGGCACCAAAGTCTACAATCTTTTTTACTTTACCCAGATAGATTTTTCCTACTTCCACTTCTTGGGTAAGGTTTTCAACGAATTCCACAGCCTTTGCTGCTGCTTGGGCATCGGCTGATGCGATGGAAACCAATCCTTCGTCGTTTATGTCGATCGAAACCCCAGTTTTGTCAATGATCTCACGAATGACTTTACCGCCTGGTCCAATAACATCTCTAATCTTATCTTTTGCAATTGTTAGAGTGACTATTCTTGGCGCATGCTGGTTTATTTCATCACGCGGCTTTGAAAGCGCTTTGTCCATTTCATCGAGAATATGTAGACGCCCTTCTTTAGCTTGTTGAAGGGCTGTTTTCATTAGATCACGATCCAACCCTTTAATTTTAATATCCATTTGCAATGCGGTAATCCCATTTGCGGTTCCTGCAACTTTGAAATCCATATCTCCCAGATGGTCTTCCGAGCCCAGAATATCTGAAAGGACGGCGACACGATCATTGTCTTTTATGAGCCCCATTGCGATTCCAGCTACTGGTGCTTTAATAGGAATACCAGCATCCATCATGGATAATGATCCCCCACATACGGAGGCCATAGATGAAGATCCGTTTGATTCCAAAATCTCGGAAACAATTCGAATGGTGTATGGGAAGTCATCTTTGTTAGGAAGAATAGGAATTAAGGATCGTTCGGCAAGCATCCCGTGTCCAATTTCTCTTCGACCAGGTCCAGAAATAAATTTTACCTCGCCGGTACAGAATGCGGGAAAGTTATAATGCAACAAAAATGACTTGGTACCTTTGAATTCCAGACTATCCATTTTTTGTTCATCGGCAGATGTTCCTAGAGTTGCGGTAACCAGCGCTTGAGTTTCGCCACGAGTAAAAACAGCAGATCCGTGTACCCTTGGCAAATAACCCGTTAATATACTTATTGGGCGAACATCCGACAATCCTCTGCCATCAACACGATACTGTTTGTCGAGGATTAGGTTGCGCACCGTGGTTTTTTCGAGATCATGGAAAAGTTCTTTTATTTCCCCTTTAATACTTTCATCTTCATCCGGATTCAGTTCGGTACAAAGATCATCTTGGATTTGCTTGACAGCATCGCCGCGTTCATGTTTTCCGGGAATTTGACATGCAGTATTAAGCTTTTCTGAGGCTTTGCTATTAATAGCCTCTTTAAGTTCTTCATTAACTGGCGCAGATTCAACAACTAGCTTTTCTTTCCCCAGAAGTTCGCGTAATTTAGTTTGGATGCTAATGATTTTTTTAATTCGCTCATGCCCAAAATCCAAAGCCTCCATCATATCATCTTCACTGACTTCATTGGCTCCTGATTCAACCATCACGATTCCATCTGCGGTACCAGCCATTATAAGATTGAGATCGCTATTAGTGGTTTCTTCATAATTGGGATTAAAAATAAGTTTTCCATCGACTCTTGAAATCCTGGCTCCTGCTACTGGGTTTTCAAAAGGAATGTCTGAGATCATTAATGCCGCGGATGCCCCAGTAATGGCATTAACATCTGGCGGGTTTTCTCCGTCATGAGAGATTACCATGGCAACAATTTGTGTTTCGTTTTTAAATTCTTTTGGGAATAATGGGCGAATTGGTCGATCGATCAATCGGCAGATCAAGGTTTCCAGTTCTCCTGGTCGGGCTTCTCGTTTAAAAAAGCTGCCAGGAATTTTACCCGCAGCGTAAGTTTTTTCGCGATAGTCCACAGTTAGCGGAAAGAAATCTATGCCCTCACGCGCAGAACCTGCCATGGTGGCAGCGACCAATACCATTGTGTCTCCTTGGCGCACTATAACGGCTCCACCTGCTTGCCGAGCTAGATCACCCGCTTCTAATGAAATTAATTTTCCGTCAATATCTATTTCTACTTTTTCCATTAATATTTCTCCAATATCTTATCCTAAATTTTTGTTAGGATTGTGTGTTGTTGCGCGATTATCTGCGGATACCAAGTTTTGAAATGATTTTTTGGTACCGGCTGAGGTCTTCAATCTTTAAGTGGTCAAGAAGCTTTCTTCTTTTACTGACCAGTTTAAGCAGCCCGCGTCTAGAATGATGGTCTTTTGAATGGGTCTTGAAATGTTCTGTTAAGTAGGTCACCCGTTTTGATATAAGAGCGATCTGCACTTCAGAAGACCCTGTATCTTTTTCATGTAGCTTGTTGTCTGTGATAATAATTGCCTT
>CAZMXD010000027.1:0-14064 GCA_964570185.1 uncultured Nitrospina sp.
TTATTTATCGTCCTCCCCGCTTGCCTGATCTGAATAAAACTTATGACTCAATGAACGAGACCTTAGGAAATCAGGGGAAAACGGCACAAACGATAGGTTTGGTTGGGCCTTCGGTAACAGATCATCCACAACTTCCTGCTTTGGCTAAAAGGATTACCAATGAAGGAAAAAAACTTTCGTTTTCATCTTTGCGAATGGAAACTCTGACAGATGAACTTGTCGATCTCATTTTAAAGAGTGGGCAGAAAACCCTAACGGTTGCCGTGGATGGCCCCTCTGAAAGAATGCGGGATGTTATTAATAAAGCAGCAACCGATGATTTTATTGTGGAAAAATGCGGTTTTCTAATTCGGAAGGGTATCCTTCATTTGAAAATTTATTCCATAATTGGACTGCCGCACGAAACAGACGAAGATATTGATCAATTCATTCGCTTGGTTGAACGAGTTCAAAAAGTTTATGTTGATGAGTGTCGTAGGCATGGCCGTATTGGTCGTGTGACAATTAGTTTGAGTCCATTGGTACCCAAACCAGGTACACCCTTTCAGTGGCATCCTATGGAAGAAGTGAAAAGTTTAAAGAAAAAATTTTCCCGAGTGCGTAAAACATTGGGAAAACTTCCCCACCTTAAAATGAGCTTTGGTTCTCCCCATGAGGCTTACCTGCAAACTTATCTATCGAGAGGTGATCGCAGTGTGCATGAGTTTTTCAAAACTTATTTGAGCAATGGTCACGATGCGAAAAGTGCTTTGGCTAAACATTCAGTAGATTTGTTCGTATATCGACAATACGGGAAAGAAGAATACCTTCCCTGGGATATCGTCGATCATGGTTACCGCAATGGGTTTCTTTGGGATGACTATCAACGCGGATTAATGGCTGGACGCACTCCCGTTTGCGATACCGCTACCTGCCATGTTTGTGGAATTTGCTAAACGGTCATCTTTTCCTAGAAATAGGTCGCATGGTTACTACCTGGTATAATTTCTAGGTTTCTGTACATAGATTTCCTTCCCCTGTTATTCTGTGAATATGTCTTTTGATATTGAAAAGATGAATAAACTTCCGTCGGAAGCTCGATTTTTTGATGTAAATAGTATTTGGTACTTTTTTAACGGCTGGGTGGTACGCCTGCTTTATCGAACACCGATTACACCAAATCAGATAACGTTTCTTTCCCTTTTCATAGGCCTAATTTCGGCAGGGTTTTATGCTTCTGGTAGATCGGATGCGTTATTGTGGGGCGCAGTCTTTTTATATGGGAAAGTATTTCTGGATAATGTGGATGGAAATCTAGCCCGCGTTCGCGGTACTTCCTCACGGTTGGGAAGGTTCCTGGATTCTATAGCAGATTTCTTTGTTACGGTTTTGGTTTATATCGGCATCTCTTTTTATCTCGTTGAAACAAGTGGTAATCCTGTATTCTGGTTGTTGGGAATTTTCGGTTTATTGATTTGCTATCTGCAAAGCACCTTTTTTGTTTTTTATCTGGTGAGTTACACATCACGTGTTGGATCTTATGATAAAAATAGGGTCGATGAAAATATTACCGAAGAGGATTTAGTTGCAGCCAAAGTAGATACATCGATGAACTGGACTTTGCGATTACAAAAACTATTTGTCTGGGTTTATGGTTGGCAAGATAGATTGATTGAAAGATTGGATTTTATCTTTCGTAAACTGGCAGGGTTATCTGAAACGGATGAAACCTCTTGGTATATGGACCGCTGTTTCTTGGCAGCTATTAGTCCTTTATGTTTGTGCACTAACAATGTAATGCTGGCTATTTTTTCTCTTTTTGATCAGTTGGAACTATTTTTAATTTTGCTGATATCCTTGATGAATGTTTATGGTCTGAGTTTGCTGATTTGGAAAACTCTAAAATGGAAAACTAAAATAGCCTCTAAACTCCCCTAATCTGGTAAATCCTGCTTGAGTGCTTTTTCATAACCGACTAGTTCTACATAACCTTTTCCATTTACAGGCTTTCCAGCTACACTTCCTTTTATTGAGACACTGCCTTCCCAATAGGAACCAGATATTGATCTGAGGTTGTAAAGTTCCTGATCAGAAAAATCGGGTTTAATTTGTAGCGTTATATCGGACTCGGGTAGATTAATATCCCACTTACTAGGATAGGTTGCGTTGGTGTGCTCGCTAACCCATGAGCCTTTGGGGGAAATTGTAAATTTATCAAGAGTCAGATGACGATAATTTTGGTCAGCAGCTATGAAAGTTCCGCTGGAATGGGGGTCAATAGTGCCATCTTTTGTTCGCAACTGGTAGAGCATGATCTCGGTTTGGTTGTCGAGTTTGAGTGAAAACCAATCCCAACCTACTAATGATGAATTTAAAGGGTTGCTTGAAAATTCACGGTCCATCCAACTGCTTCCTGTCACCTTAAATTTCTCTCCTTTAATAAACAAATTGCCTAGGGTTTTCATTCGTGTGAAAGAAAAATAATGTGAAGCATTTCCTTCGTCGCTTCCCTTTATGCTAATACCGTTTTTCCCGTGAAACACTCTTTTTTTAATGGGTGTGAGGCTGAGGTCTAGACCTGTATCATTTTCCAAGGCTTTTAACTTTTGAATATTTTCATCGCCAGTCAAACTCCAGTCTGAGTTCCAAATCTTAAAAGTATCGGTTTCGGCACCGGCATTTTTAATTCCTTTTCGATTGATTCTTTCGAAGAAATGAAATTCTTTATTTTGAATGTCTGAAATCGTCATATGGGAAAAATAGATGTGGTCAATTTTCCATTTTGAGGGGTTATTTACTGGTTTGTCACCTTCCAATCCCACTCGAAAAAAGGTGAGTTGATAACCAAATTGCCTCCCGGTTTGATTTTCTAGATTTCCAGTGTAATACCACCATTCGACCCGAAACTCATTATGCGAAAAATCATCACGGGGAAATTGATAGGAATAACCAGGCAGGGCTTGCTGGAACTTAGGTAAAGATGAGTTTTGAGCATGAACCGTATCAACATTCAGGTGTAGTAAAAACAGAAAAAGTATAATGAGTTGTGGCATCAGTTTCTCAAGGATTTTCTATAAATAACCGCAAAGATTATAATATGCTACTTTTGTAACTTAAGAAATTTTTGCTAGAGACTAACAGAGGGAGACAGTTAATTCAATTAGGCTTCTATCTGGTTTTGGATATTAATAACGGTTATACTGGTAATGCTAAAGCTTTGGTATCCTTCTTTCCCAAATTTGCACTCTTTAATACTCTAACCTAATGATCAGTCCAGAATCCAGGCATATAGGTGTAACAGGTGCCTCTGGTTTTATTGGTTCGCATTTAGTACCTGCATTAAGGGGTTTTGGAAAAGTAATTACACTTCCCCGTGGCAAAGAACTTCCTTCATTAAGTCAGTTAAAAAAATTTACATCGGGTGTGGACTTATTTTTCCATTTGGGTGGAGTTAATCGTGGAACCGATGAAGAAATACTGAATGGAAATATTATAGCAACATTGAGATTTCTTGATGCCGTTAAAAATTATGGAAAGTCTTCAGCCCGAATTCTGTTTGCTTCTTCTTCGCAGGTATACCGCTTAAATAAAATTAAGGGAAAAATTTCTGAATCAAGCCCGTTACAACCAAGCTCGGTCTATGGTGCTAGTAAAAAAGCTGCAGAGGATTTGATTCGGCTCTCAGGTCTTCCCTATACTATTTTAAGATTGGCAAATATATATGGACCTGGGTGCCGGCCCAACTACAACTCTGTTGTGGCAACTTTGTGCCAGCAGGCTCAAAAAGGACTACCCTTGCAAATTAATGGAAAGGGAAAACAGAGCCGCGATTTTGTTTATATCGATGATGTGGTGCGGGCCTTTGTATTGGCAGGATTCATTGAAAAAAAGATGGGGGGAAAAACTTACAATATAAGCTCTGGTCAAATGACTTCTTTGGTAAAAATTGTTAATGCTATTAAAAAACATGCGAAGAGAGTAAATGTAGAATTTATACCAATCGCAGAAGATAGTATTTCTTATTGTTGTGACGCAGGTAAGTTCAAACGAGACTATGGTTGGAAACCCATGACTTCTCTTTCTAAGGGAATTATGCAATCTTTGAAGTATTTTGGAAGGTAAAATAAATGAAGAATATTGAAATTCTTGATCTTGATAAAAAATCAGATGATAGGGGTTGGCTTATTGAAGTGCTGGGAGGCGAATTGCCGGAGGGCTGTAAGGAGTTTGGGCAACTTCATGTTTCAGTTGCCTACCCTGGAAAAGTTCGGGGGAATCATTATCATACTCGCAAGGTCGAATGGTTTTGTGTCCCGGCGGGCCGGGGCCTGCTACTTTTGAAGGATCAAGAAACTGGAGAAACCCGGGAAGTGATAATGGGAGTTAACAATTTGAAAACAATCAAAATCCAACCTGGTACCATTCATGCTATAAAAAATATCGGTGAAGACGATATGGTGCTAATAGTGTATGCTAACGAATCCTTTGACCCTGAGGACCCAGATACTTATTATGAAAAAATTTTGGAGTGAATCGCATATCTGTTTTGTGTTTTAATAATATTTTCAAGTAACCCTGGAATGTAAATTCCTTTTCCCCTACCCAACCAGCCTTCATAGATGAAAATTACATTTCTAGCCAGCCAGTATGCAAGGATCAGCGGAGGTAACCGTGCCTTATTTGAATATGCAAACCGTTTGAAAAAAATGGGGCATTCTGTGCGTTGGTTTGTTCTTGCTAGGCCCGCCAGATGGTATCGTATGGATCATTGGTCTAGAATTTTTAATAAGAAGGTTTCTGTTTTAGCCCCCGATGTCATTGACTGGATGGATAATAAGATTCCTATTGAACTTCTTTCCGTCAATAATAGAAGCTTGATTCCTAATGCAGATATTTTATTGGCAACTGCTTGGCAAACGGCGGATTTTTCTGCCTCCTTTTCTGAAGACAAAGGTAAAAAATTTTATTTTGTTCAACATCATGAGAGTTTGTGGACCCGGGAAAAGAGTAAGGCACAAAGAACCTATTATATGCCTTTCAGGAAGATGGTCATTTCAACCTGGTTAAAAGAAATTCTCAATACACAATATAGGCAGGAAGCAGATGTTTTTGTCACGCCGGTAAATAATGATATTTTTTTTAAAACAGATAAAAATAAAAACGCGGGTATACGTGTGTGTATGCTACATCATGATTACGATTGGAAAGGTTATAAGGATGCGATTGAAGCGGTAAAAAAAGTGCGTTCAGAAAATTGCAAAATTGAGCTTGTAGTTTTTGGGGAAAAACTTAAAGACCCAACCCCTCTTTATGAAGAAGCGGGTTTTAAATTTGAATATCACTATCGTCCAACAGGAGAGGCACTTAGAAAAATTTATTCTTCCTGTGGTACCTTTTTATGTTCGAGTTGGCATGAAGGACTCGGTATGCCCGCAATGGAAGCTATGATGTGCGGCACGGCACTTGTGACCACCGATACGGGCGGAAGCTGGGACTATGCATTAAATGAAGAAACTGCATTGGTATCACCTTCCAGGGATCCTGAAGCGCTAGCAAAAAATCTTGTCCGAATATTGGGAGATGATTCTTTGAGGATTAAACTTGCGGAAATGGGGTATCAAAAAATAAAGCAATTTTCCTGGGATATAAATTGTGAGCATTTAATCAAATGTTTTGAAAATTCTTTAAATAATCACAAATGAATCAAAAGCTTTCAAAAAAAAAAATATTTCTTTTTGCTGCTATCCCAATTCTGTTATTCCTTTTTCTATTGGAATTTGGTGTTAGGACTTTCGCGGAATTCGAGCCCAATCGCGTTTTATGTTACCACCCAATAATGGGGAGATCCTATTGCCCTGGTACAAAGGGGCATCTTAAGGAAAATCAGGTGAAGATGCATGTGGAAGTCAATGCTGAGGGCTTACTTGGAAAACCCTATCCAATAGAACGTTTAAAGGGAAAATATCGTATAGCATTACTGGGTGATTCTTTCACCTCTGCAGAGGCGGTAAAACCAGAAGAAAAGTTTGCAGGTGTTTGGGAAAAAAACTTGTCTGGTAGATTTGACGGGGGAGTTGAAGTGATCAACTTTGGTGTGGGAGGAACCGGCACATGGCAACAACTACAAATGTTTCATATAAAAGCTCGAAAATATAAGCCAGATCTTACAGTGGTTGCTTTTTGTTGGTGTAATGATATTGATAATAATATCGATAAATTCAAAAGTGGAAGCATGAGTCCTCTTTTGGATGAATACGACGCGGGTTGGTTCAAGCTTTTACAAGCAAAACGTAAAAACTTTAATAAATGGCTTTGGAATAATAGTGGTTTATATCAATTTACACGGACCAAATATAACCATCTGGAACATTATTTTAAACGAATGTTTTTGCCAGACTATATGAAGAAGGTCCCTAATTTGGGAAAAAAGAATAAGCCTAAGACTGAAAGTGAGCAGACTGATAAAAAAAAACAAAAACTTCCCGAGTATTTAATAGATACGGTTTCTATTTTTGATGATTTATTTTTCTTCAGCTCTGAGGGTTGGACGGTTACTCGAAAGTTGTTTTTGCAGCTCAATCAGGAAGTCGCTGCTATTGAAGGGGAACTTGCTGTGATCCATTTTGGAGGACTTCATCAATACCGAAATTTTCCTGTTTTACCGATACAACAATTTGAAGCTTTTCTGGAGTCACAAGGCATTGCCTATTTTAATGCTTTTGATCTCTTTAAAAAAATCGATGATGAATTTTTACATGAAAATTTCATTCCCAATGATGGCCATTTCAGCAAAATCGGTCATCGGCATTTTGCAGAATACTCTACAGAATTCCTATTAAGCCTGATTGCAAAAAATAAAAATTAGGTTTTCTTGGATTTTTAAGGCATCTTCATGGCCTTTCCTTTAGCAAACTTTAGAGTCAATAAATTTAATGAAAAAAGTTTCCGCTATAATTGTTAATTGGAACGGTAAAGATGTGCTTTCAGTCTGCCTTAAATCCTTATTGGAACAGGATTATGAAAATTTAGAAATCATTGTGGTCGACAATGGATCCGAAGACGGATCGCAAACTCTTGTAAAGGAAGAATTCCCTTCCATCAAGTTGATTGAGAACAAGAAAAATCTAGGATTTGGGTCTGCGGTTAACAGAGGTCTTGATAAAGCCAAGGGGGATTATTTTATTTTTTTGAATAATGATTTGGCTTTAAAGTCAGATTGCATTCGTCAGTTAGTTTCTCTGTTGGGATCTGATTCCAGTATTGGTGCAGCCATTCCAAAGATTCTATATTATTCTGAACATGATCAGGATTCCTCAAATGAAATGGCAAGAATTAATTCCTATGGAGTACTTGTTAACTATACGGGTATTGCATGCCCTAATTTAATTGATCAGCCAGATCACATTGATTTGCCTTTAACAGAATCGGCCTGCGGAGGTATTTTTATGTTCCCGCGAGAGGTTTATGAAAAGGTGGGTGGCTTTGATGAAGACCTGTTTCTTTATCATGAAGACAATGATTTCTCATGGCGAATCAGGATGATGGGCTGGAGACTAGTGGCAATCTCAAATGCTGTTTGTAGCCACCATTACAATTTTAATAAAGGTGTGCTTAAATTTTATCGTTCTGAAAAAAATAGGCTTCATATTTTATTGAAAAATTTTGAATGCAAAACCTTGTGGCTAATCTTTCCGGCATTAATATTGGTAGAGATTTCACAAATCGTATATTCTATTTTCAATGGATGGTTTCGACTTAAAATAAAAAGTTACTTTGAAATCGCGGCACAATGGATCCAAATCACTAGAAAAAGAAGAAAAATTCAATCCTCTCGAACAGTTCCAGATAGCGAGATTATAAAGTTATATAAAGACACCATTAAGGTAACTGGTCTAAATAATCCTTTGGTGGATTATTTGTTGAATCCAATGCTCAAACTATATTGGGCTTGCATCCGAATTTGGATTTAATTTTTTTCCTTTGGATTAAATAACTTTTCAATAACTTCCTTCCTGTAAAAAAATATTTTTTCCAAATCTTTTTTTACAAACCAATGAGCTATGATATCGCCGGGTATCCAGCCAGGTAGCTTATAAAATATTCTGTCTCGGATTATTGTTCCTCCATTTTTTTCAAAAAACTCATGTGTGTGATACCAGAACTTGTAAGGGCCTTTTGTTTGTTCGTCCGAAAAACGAACTTCAGGAATGCATTCTGTAATTTTTGATTGCCAGTGGACCGGTATTTTTCTTATTTTCAAACTATAATCAAGTAGTGTTCCCTTTCGAATAGGTGCTGAGGTGGTTCGAAGTATTTTAAATTTTAGAAACTTTGGAGTCAGGGTTTCTAAGTTTTTAGGGTCTGTGAAAAAGTCAAATATCTTATTAATAGGTTGCGGCACCCATTGCTCCATGCGCATTATATGTCCAGGCTGGTCGCATATAATTTTCAATGCACGTTCAAGTTTTGGGTAGATAAATCTATAACCTAAATTTTTGACTCGACCAGAAGAAATTTTTTGGCTTTTAATTACTATCTGAGACATTTCTCCGAACAATAACTTAAGAATCCAGCCCGGAACTGGAAAAAGTGCGGGCCGTTTTAAAATTGCTGCCAAAGTGGATGTAAACTCCCTGTTTGTAATAGGATTTGGGCTAACAGCGTTTAGAACACCTTCATAGGATGGATTATCAATGGCTTCCATAATGATTCCTGCAACGTCACGCACGTGAATCCAACTCATCCATTGGTTGCCATTACTAATATTTCCACCCAAGCCAAGTTTAAAAATAGGTAATAATTTTTGCATAGCACCACCATCGAAATCCAATACAATACCTATTCGGAGAGCGGTGGTACGTATATTTAAATCTTTGGCCTTGAAATTTTCTTCTTCCCAGTCTTTACATACTTTAGCCAAAAAATCCTGTCCACCACGTGAAGATTCATCTGGGACGATAGAGTTTTCATATATCCCGGTAGCTGAGGCTGAAACCCAGGTTTTTATTGGGTGGAAATTTTCTCTAAAATAATCAATGAGATTACGTGTTAATAAAATTCGAGAGTCATAGATCGCTTGTTTTCTTTTTGCTGTCCAGCGGCCACTGGCAACGTTTTCTCCACAAAGGTTGATAACTACCTCAATATTCTCTTCCTTAAGGGTTGAAATTTCTTCCCATTTAATTATTTTGCAATCAACAGGAAGCCGGACTTGGGCAGTTTTAGAATTACGAGTTAATACAATTAATTCATGTCCTTTTTCAGCCAGTAATGGAAGTAGTGTATTGCCTACAGAGCCTGTTGCACCTGTGATAAGGATTTTCATGGTTTTTTCAATTTGATTTAAAAAAAATAAAATTATTCAGATACTTTAAAGTTGTTGACATATTGCAATTATTCATTATTGTTCGTTTCTTATATTATTTTTAATAGGGACATTACGATGGCATATGAAAACGCACCAATATTGATTGCTGAAACTCCAGGAATCAAAAACTACTGTACTTGTGGCGAATCTGGCAATAAACCCTACTGTGATGGATCGCACAGTACGAAAGCTACGGACAAAATCCCCATTGAATTCGTAGTCGAGGAAGAAAGACGGTTAGCAATTTGTGATTGTGGTAAGTCAGGCCGATCACCTATTTGCGACGGAACTCACTCCCAGCTTTAAACTGAAGGTGATCTTCTTCCATCCTATATAAAACTGATACAACTGGTTGCCTTTTGATTTCAAGGAAGCAAGCTGGTTAATCAATTTATTCCTTTTTTATTCTTTATAAAATTATAATTAATTATAGCAAGCCAAAGTTCTATGGTAGATAAAAAACAGAACCTGGAATATAGAGAGGTTGATATTTCGCAAATTAGATTGTGTTAAACATGATAATTTTTGAACTTTGTAAAACCTTGGGAAATAAAACAGCGTAAAAAAATCAAGCATTGGTTATTTTTTCATATATCCTTAGCATTTCTTGATTATTTCTTTTCAGAGAAAATTGTTCAGCAAGTTTTCTCGCATTTTCTCCCATGGTTTTTCGGATGGAAAGATCGAAGAGGTAATTAATTTTTTCGGCGATTTCTTTTGGGTTATAAGGATTTTTAATAACAAGACCATTTTTTTTAGATTCGATAATGTTGGCAGCCCCGCAAAATTTGGTAGTGATAACAGGTAAACCAGTTGCTAAGGCCTCTAAATTTGCATTACCGAAAGGCTCGTAGATAGAGGGAAGAACAAACAAGTCTGCGGCCCCATAATATTGTTCAATCTCTGGATCGGGTGCTATAGCAATTATCTGATTGCGTTTGTTTTTTGGTGTATAACGTAGAAACTTTTTAAAGTTTCCTTTTCCCATTATAAGTAGTCGCCAATCTATTTTTTCAAAATATTCTGAAGACTGAAGCAAAAACCGTAGGCCTTTTCTTTCAAACCCTGAGCCCACGAACAAAATAAGTATTGAGGTTTCTGGGACACCTAATTTTTTTCTAATTAAACTGCTATAGGTATTTTTATTGTTGGGATGAAAGCGTTTTAGATCCACACCGTTATATACAACAGAAATATTTTCCGGTGGGCATTGATAATTTTCTAAAATATCTTCTTTAACCATTTGGGAAATAGCTACTATTTTTTTGCATTTTCCAGACTCAAAAATATTTTTTTCTAATTTAAGTATCAGTTGGTGAAAAGGGTTTAGATAAAGAAAAAGATTTTTAATTAGAGAAAAATTAGTTCCTCTTTGTCGCAACCATTTTATGTGGCATCCATCGCCTGCTCTATAAACATCCTGCAACCAGGTTTTTTCGTGACTTTGAATAATATCAAAATGTTGCTCGCGTAATTTTTTGGCAACGTTTCGGGAAAAGGAAAGGGTTCTGAAAAAAGCGCTAATATTAAGTGTTGTGACAAAGTGATGGTGAATATTTTTGTGATGGGAGGGAATCCACTGATTAGCAAAAATATGTATTTCATGACCCGATTCAGCAAGTTGATGAATATAGCCATCTGCAAATTGCTCAGCACCACCATAAAGAACAAACTTCTGTCGAATTATGGCAATTTTCATGTCATTAATTTGTACAAATACATATTGGGATTAATATTTAAGTGCTTCTTCATAAATAGTTATTGTTTCATCTATCATTCGATCAACCCCTAATTCATTTCTACAAAATTCATAGCCTTTTTCTGCTAATTTATTTCTGATACCCGGATTTTCAATTAAATTTATAATTCCGTTGGCAAGGTCCACTGAATTTTTTGGTTCTACCAAAACACCCCTTTTCCCTTGCCCGAGCATTTCGGGAACGGAACCAACCTTGGTTGCGACGAGAGGTGTCTTCATGGCGAAAGCCTGAGGAATGACTTGTGGAGTTCCCTCTCCAGCAAAAGATGCTAAAACTTGAATATCCAAGCCGGCCATTATTTCGGGGATGTCATCACGGTGTCCTAAAAACGTGAGCTTCTGCTCAAGTCCAAGAGAATGGGCTATAGATTTCGTTTGTTCAAAGCCTGGTCCGCTTCCAACAAATACAAATCTGGTTTCAGGAAATTTTTTTAGAACGATGGGAGCAGCTTCCAATAGATAGTTATAACCTTTCCATCCACGTATAACGCCTATCTTCCCAATCAGGGGTTGGCCTGGATTTACTCCCAATTCTTTTCGGATGTTTGTGCCATCTATATTAAAGTCGAATCGGCGAAAATCTACACCTGCTGAAACAGATTTCACATTTTCAGGTTTAACACCTGGAACGGATTTTACTACTTCAGAAATGGCTTCTCCGCTGGTAATAATTTTTTTGGGAATCCTTGAATATAACCAGTTATTAGGGAACATATTTTTTATGGGAATAGAAATGTGCCGACTACGGACTACTTGGATTTCAGATAACTTAGCGGCGAACCCACACAGCCAACTGTCTATTGAACTATGGGTATGAATAATATCCGCATTTGATTTCTTAATTATCTTCAACATAGAAAAAAAAGAGAACGGGTTTGCGGGACTTTTCATCAGTAGGGGGTAGCATTTGAAATTTGGTGAGGTAATGGTAAGGCTTTTTTCCCATAGATAGCTTTCTGGTTGGCAAACCAAAGAGACTCGATGGCCGCGCTCCAGTAATAATTCGCTTTCTTGGAATACTCTGATTTCTTGTCCACCCCAACCCGTAGCTGATTCGGAATGAAGAATATGAAGCGATTTCAAAAAGAAACCTGATTATATGTTTAAAATTGGTGTTAGTAACTGCTGGCTAATTTAGCACAACCCTCAAGTTGTTGTCGATGCTGGCGGGGTGCTATTTATTTGTATGTGATAAAAAATATTTAAGTATTTTCATTCAGTGAATTATTTTTTTCTGCATTTCCAAACCAGATCTCTCCCAAACCAAGCAATAGAAAGAAATGCTGATTTTCCTCGGCAACTGGTCAGTTCCTCTATCACAAATTCTTTTTGAAGGTATTGTTTTAGCAGCATAACATTGTAGGCCCGCAAATGAGTTTGATCGTAATCTATCAAGCGGCCTTTTAATACTCTCAACCTGTTTTTCAGATGGTAGGAGTTTGGCACCGATCCAATGAATAACCCATCAGGTTTTAAAATTCGTGATACTTCTGATACGGTAATTTCTGGATAGGGTAGATGTTCTACCACCTCTCCGGCCACAACCACATCAAATGATCCTGTGGGTAGGGGAATTTGAAGGCTGAAGTCAGCCCACATCGTTTCAATTTTTAAATTTTTATGACAATCTTCCAGAGCTTGTTTATCGATATCCAGACCTGTAACCGTATTACCTTCAATAAAGTAACGTGTCAATACGCCATCGCGACAACCCATATCCAAAACCTTCTTATTTTTTCCCATCCATTTTTTAAATAACTGAGAACGTTTCTCTTCAGATACTGACTGATTCCTACGGTTTCCAGTAAGATGATGTTTTGAATAAAAATCGGAAAGAATTTGTATGTCTCGATCAGGCATTTCTTTTTCTTCCACAATTAATACTCCACTATTTGTTTGAATATTCGGGACAGAGTTGCTGGATACCATTGATAACATCTTCTACGGAAATTAATTCTTTACATTCTGGTTTACCATCCCAGCAAACCTCTTTCATTGTTTTTGAAGTGCAGGGCCAGCAATCAATATCTTTATGTATTACCATGCTTTTTTCCCCGAGTGGTTTCCAGATTCTATAATCCGTGAGCCCAAATAATGCTGCAACAGGAACTCCTATTGCTGAGGCAGCGTGCATATAGCCCCCATTATGGCACACAACAAATTTTGCGGAAGCCGTGATTCCAAGTAATACAGAAAGTTCTGTTGAAATAAAAGTATAAGGAATATTTTTTTTAAAACACGCAGTTAATTTTTCAATCTGTTTAAGTTCCCCAGGTCCGCAAGTTAAAATAATATTTAAATTAAATCGGTTAAAAAAATATTCCGCAATTTCGGCAAATTTTTCATATTGCCATTGATCGTATTTTCTAGCCCCTGGATGAATTATACAATATGGTTTTTCGGGATCAGTATTTTTAGAGATTAACAAGTCATGCGCATTTTTTTGCCATGCTTTGTTAACATGGATAACAGGTTGAGGGTTGTCCATAGGTATTCCAATTTTATTTATTAAGGCAACTTGATAATCTATAGGGAGAGCTGGTTTTAAATCCAAAAAATTAATTTTTTTATTGTATAGAAAGGATCGTTTAGCAAATATATTACCTATTTTAAACTGGGCACAGGAAAGAAAACACATAATTGCACCTCGCGTTCCTTCATGCATATCAATTGCAACATCGTACCTATTCCGAATGAGATTTAGGTAAAATTTAGCTTGCTGAAAAAAAGATGTTTTTTTAAAGCATAGAACCTCATCCACATCAGGGTGATTTTTTACAATATGGTAGGAAGGCGATTCAACAAGGACAGTGAGTCGAGCGTTCGGAAGATGTTTTTTTATGGGGCCATAAACGGCTGTATTGTAAACCACATCACCGATGGATCTGAGTTTGATTAAAAGTATTTTTGCGTCCGGTTTAATGTGATCTTTTAAATTAAATTCCAAAACTCAATCCTT
>CAZMXD010000028.1:0-13654 GCA_964570185.1 uncultured Nitrospina sp.
CATTCCCAACGCTTCGCATCATCGCTTTTACATCGGGGGTAAGCTGGTCATTTTCGTGGATTCTTATTACATCTACCTCAAAGTAATCGGGATTATCTTTAAAGCTTTCGATCCGACCCCTTTGGAGTCCTTCCACCAACACCTTCATAGTTCCGTCTGTTAGCTTGAGAATCTGCAGAATATTGGCGATCGTACCAATCTCAAAAATATCGGCAGCTTGCGGGTCATTATTGTTGGGGTTTCGCTGGGCTGAGAGGAAAATGCTTTTTTGCTGTGACATGGATTTTTCCAAGGCCAGAACAGATTTGTCCCTGCCCACGAACAGGGGCAAAACCATAAAGGGAAATACAATAATATCTCTCAGGGGGAGAAGTGGCAGATCGATTTTGTCTGAACCCATAATACTAGCTAGCCTGCTTCTTTTCCGCGTAAACCATCATGGGTTTTTCGCCTTTGACAACGACTTCTTCGTTAATGACAACTTCTTCAACTTCCTTTTGCGAGGGGAGTTCGAACATTATATCAAGCATGGTTTCTTCCATTACGGCTCGCAATCCCCTTGCCCCGGTTTTGCGTTCTATCGCTTTTTCGGCGATTGCCTTAATTGCGCTATCCGTAAACTTAAGTTTAATGTCTTCAAATCCAAATAATTTTTTATATTGCTTAACTAAAGCATTTTTCGGTTCGGTCATAACTTTTATCAGTGCTTCGATGTCTAATTCTTTAAGTGTGGCTACGCCTGAAAACCTCCCGACAAACTCAGGGATCAGACCGTACTTAAGTAAGTCTTCCGGTTGAATTTGTTCAAGAAAATCTTCCTCTTCGATATCAACTTTAGAAACAATTTTTTGTCCAAACCCAAGACTTTTTTTACCAAGCCGATTGCGAACAATTTCGCTCAGACCCACAAAGGCACCTCCACAAATAAATAATATGTTAGTAGTATCTACTTGCAAAAATTCCTGATGAGGATGCTTTCGTCCACCCTGAGGGGGAACACTGGCGGTAGTTCCTTCAATTATTTTCAACAACGCCTGTTGCACGCCTTCCCCGGAAACATCTCGAGTAATAGATGGATTTTCAGATTTTCTGGAAATCTTGTCTACCTCATCTATATAAATAATCCCACGTTCCGCTTTTTCAACGTCATAATCCGCGCTCTGTAACAGCTTGAGAATAATATTTTCAACATCTTCTCCGACATAGCCCGCTTCGGTTAACGTGGTTGCATCTACAATTGTAAAGGGAACATCTAGAATGCGAGCAAGTGTTTGCGCCATGAGGGTTTTCCCAGAGCCCGTAGGACCGACCAAAAGGACGTTACTTTTTTGAAGTTCAACATCGTCCGTTTCAAGGCTGGAATCAATACGTTTAAAATGATTATGAACCGCAACAGACAGGATTTTTTTACAACGTTCTTGATTAATAATGTATTGGTCAAGGTGACTATATATTTCCTTCGGTTTAAGTAAGTTCTGGAAGTCTTCACCCTTTTCCTGCGCCCACTCCTCAACCATAATTTCGTTGCACAGTTCAATGCACTCATCACAAATATACACGCTGGGGCCAGCAATTAGTTTTTTGACTTCTTCTTGACTCTTACCACAAAAAGAACAGCGATAATTTCCGTTGGTTGTGCTTTTCTTCGCCATAAAACCCTCGTTTTAAGGTAGCTTCAATTGCAACTGTTGATTTTAATTAACCTTTTATTTTTTATCTTTTCCCGCTTTATTGACTTCATCACGGTTACTGATAACACTATCTATCAAACCATAATTTTTTGCTTCTTCGCCAGTCATATAATGGTCACGCTCCGTGTCTTTATTAACTTGAGCTATGTTTTTTCCAGAGTGTTTTGCCATGATGCCATCCAAAATAGAGCGGATGCGTGAAATCTCTTTTGCCTGAATTTCAATGTCAGTATGTTGCCCCTGAAACCCACCACTGGGCTGATGAATCATGATTCGAGCATGGGGCAGTGCAAAACGTTTTTTTGGGGCTCCGGCTGTTAATAGCAAAGCACCCATACTTGCTGCCTGACCAATACAAATAGTTTGAACATCGGGCTTAATGTATTGCATGGTATCGTAAATGGCCATTCCCGAACTAACCTGACCACCTGGGCTATTAATATAAAGATAAATATCCTGATCAGGCTCATCCGATTCGAGAAACAACAACTGCGCAATGATAAGATTTGCCATATGATCCTCAATGGCAGACCCAATAAAAATAATTCTGTCTTTTAAAAGACGCGAATAGATGTCATAAGAACGCTCTCCGCGGCTAGTTTGCTCTACAACAATGGGTACTAATTGATTGTGAATGGAATTCATTTTTCTCTCTTGATAAGGACAACGGTGAGCCGAGCAACTTTTTGGAACCGAATTGGGTTCAAAAGGGATGTCGGGATGTAAGTCATTTAAATATAATTAGATAACTAGAAACAGATTGATTATTTATTATCAGCAATTAAATCTTTTCTGTCAACCATTACTTCTTTTAAAGTCACCTTTTCAAGAGCGGTTTTAAGTGTTTTATCGCGCTTCATACGGCTATGTAAACGTGCAAGTACGCCGTTTTTCTCCCATTCATTTTTCATTTGCGATAAACTCCCTCCTCCCCCTAATAGTTTGGCCATATTTTCTAACTCTTGATTCAATTCTTCTGGGGAAACGTCTAATTTAAGATCGCGTGCTAATTGATCTAAAACAAGCTCTTCTCTTAGAGCTTGAATAGCGGGCTCCTTGTATTCTTTAAAAAGTTCAGGGCTAATCTCTTCTTCATGAGCATGATCATGGTCGTGACCATGATCATGCTGGCTTTCCTGCCTCTGCTTCTTTTTAGCTTGATTAGACATAAATTTGATCTGCTCCTTGATCAATCCTTCTGGTAATTCAACGGGATTCTGCTCTGTCAGTTTTTCGGCAAATTTCTTCTTGGTTGCTTTAAGAGCTTCGTTGCGCTCATAGTCTTCCAACTCAATGCGAACTTTAGACTTCATATCCTCCAAACTATCATATTTTTTTTCGGTGTCTAATTCACGCGCAAATTTATCGTCCAGTTTTGGTAATTCCTGCACTTGAATACCTTTCAGTACGATATTGAAATCGACGTCTTTTCCAGCGATTTCCTTGTTATGATAATCTTTCGGTACTGGGACGGTTATATCCCGATCATCCCCAATTTCCATACCAATCATTCCCTTATCCAACCCTTCAATAAGCTGACCGCCTCCGACCTGAATTATCTGGTCTTTTGCCTCTCCTCCTTCAAATGGCTGGTCTCCTAATTTGCTGGTAAAGTCAATTTTTATCAAATCCTTTTCCTGGACAGGACGATCTGTGATCTCGGAAGTTTTGGCTTTTCTTTGGCGAAACGCTTCAATAGTTTGTTCAACCTCTTCATCTGTAATACGAGGGATTTTCATTTCCATTTCGATACCAGAATATTCTTGGATATCTACACTTGGTAGTACTTCCACAGAAGCGGATACAGAGATATCAGTCCCCTCTTCCGCATTAACCTCTAACAGATGCGGCTGTCCAATAGCGCGTAAATCCTTTTCCGAAATCGCTTGATTCAACTGATTACTAATGAGGTTACTCAATACCTCTTTTTTAACATCCGGGCCAAATTGTTTTTCGAGCAAAGATGCAGGTACTTTTCCTTTACGAAAACCAGGAACTTTTACTTCTCTTCCTAGTTTTTTATAGTATGTGTCTATTTCCCTTTTGTAATCTTGATGGGGAATTACAAATTTGATTTTTTTATTACAAGAGTCAACATCTTCTATTTCAATATCCATGATTTTTCCAAGAATTTAATGATTAGCCACTTTACCTAAACAAATTCCAAACACTTAAAAAATGGTGCCGGTGGAGGGACTCGAACCCCCACGCCCGAAAGCACTAGTTCCTAAAACTAGCGTGTATACCAATTTCACCACACCGGCAAATTTTCTTCAAAAATATAGCACTTTATAGGGTAATCGGTCGAAAGAAAAGCACTTATATAAAAAGGAAGAGTCTAATATGAATTTCTAAGGGGTTGAATAATTTAATCATCTTTTTAGATTTAAACTGTCAGTTATGACAATCAAAAATATTCAAAATTTATTTCTAAAGTCTTTATTAAAATAGTTTTTTCTCTGATTATTCGCAAATAGGCTGAAGGGTTTTTAGTTTTTATTGTCGTCCGATATGGGAAAGAAAAATCAATCCTCTTCCATTTCAGATTGAAGAGTAGAAATTTCTTCCTGAAGAAGAGCATAATTTATTTTTAGTTTGTCACAATATTTGCGAAGGAATGAGTGCATAATAAGAACGCAGTGCCACTCATCAAAAATTTCATCACTTTTTTCACAAAATTTTTCGTACTCCGAAAAAGCTTTCTCAATGGTTTCATATAATTTACTAAAACCTGCTAATTCATCCATTTCTGAATAGGTAGCATCCAGGTCATAGTTCCAGAAGGTTTCATCAGATTGCTCGGGATTTACAGAAGCTAAATACTGATCTTCAATCTGACTAAAATCTAAATCAATTTGTTTGCAATAACTTCTTAAGTTATTAAAGGCTATGAAAAGGCATTCGTAGCCACCCACTTGATTTTCATCCTTTTCATTGAGTTCAGAGATATCCTCATCTACCCAATCATACATTTCAAAGAATGCATCCAAGTTAGACATTCCTCCCCGAGGAGAGTCGTTGGAACTCATAGAATTATTTTTCAAAGATACGTGGTTTTTTGTTTTTTGGAGCCAATACCATGTTGGGTGGGTAATACCCCTTTGGCACCATCAGGTTAGGATAAACCCATACAGCTTTTCCTATTAATGATCCAGGGCAAAGAACAGCATTGCATCCTAATTCGGCATAATCTCCAACCACCGCACCAAGTTTTTCCATACCTGTATTTAGTTCTTCAGATTCCAGAGGAAGTTGAATCGGATGGATGAAATCTTTGAGCTTTTGATCTTTGCAACGAAACTGTAAATTCGCCAATCTAGACCCAGCACCCATATTAACATAGCGACCCACGATGCTGTCGCCAATGTAATTAAAATGTCCCGCCTCACAGTGATCCATTAAGATACTATTCTTAACTTCCGTTGCATGACCGATTACACAGCCTTCCCCAGCAAAGATATTTCCGCGAACGTAGGCTCCCTGCCGAATATCGCAGTTTTCGCCAATCACTGCGGGACCTTTAAGTATTACCGAGGGTTCTAATCGGGTACCTTTTCCAATAAAAATTTCCTGCTCCTTTAAATAAATAGCCTGATCTAAGTTTATCCATTGCTGTGTGAAAATTCCCTTTCCAATCTGGTCGAAACATACACCTTCCATTTTGGACGAGTAAGACCCTTGGCTAAAAATATTTTGAAGCAGAGATTGCAATATATAATCGAGATTTTTTAAAGGGTCCCAAACTCGCTCTGCTTCAGAAAATATAATCTTGCAGGGTTCATTATCTAAATCTGAAAAAAAAAGTGATAAATCTTTCATAGTCAATTTTCTACATACCATTTTCCAAGCGCGGTCAATCGAAAACCAATGGTATTCATTTTAATAATTCCCTGTTTTTGCATTTCACTAACAAGTCTTGTTTTGGAATGCTTTTCGACTCTTAAATCTTTTTCTTTCAAGGTTTGCGAAGCGATCTGGCTTAAGGCATGCAACTCTAGTTTATAAAAATGGTGGTCACGGTTTTTCAAATTAGCGAAAAGAATTTTTATTGCCTCCAGTCCTATTTGCTTTAAGACGGATGCATCCGATTTCCTACCCCGAAGGTTGATGCTAATTTTATCTTCGGTACCTGAGTTTCTCACAAAAATGCCTGCTTTTCCCGCTGACATTGAGATATATAACATATCAGGGTCCTCTGAAAAATTTCGGATTACACTGGTATAATTCCTTTTCTTAGCTGCCCGTATAAGCGTTTGCTTAACCTTTTTCCAGACTATTGATCCCTTAAAAAATAAATCCTGGTGAATGTAATAAACATAAAGCGTGTCTTTGAAACCAGGATTAAACGGCTGACTCACTTTTGCGTAATATTTTTTTGGTGAATGCACCAAATGTTGAGTCGCAACTAAAGTGTTTAAAGCACTTTTGATCCCATTACCAGAATAAATGGAGACCACTTCTCCATCCGATAGAGTGAGTTTTGATTCTGTAATATTATGCCCGGTTTCTTCACTACCAACGGCTAAAAATGGCTTGATATATTTTTTACTAGCACCCTTTTTGTTCGCTAAAAGAATGTCTAACTTTTTTAGCACAGCAATACTTGTAATACCTGTTTTTTTCAGCCTCTTTATTTCACGGCTAAACACACGACGTTTTTTCTCGGAAAAGTCTGAGTCTTTTGATTTTTTTTCCAATTGCTTTAAAAGTATTTTTAAAAGTATCCATTTATCACCTACCGCGGTTAACTGGGGCTTCAATCCCATTTTTTTAGCGACCATAGCAGCATTTAGATCACTTTCAACCGTGTTGATGTACAAAGAGTTTTTATACTGTTTAGGAAAACGGGTAACCAAGTAATGGGCCTGTAAAATTGCGGTTTCATCGCCACTTAAAACCCAAAGTAAATCCTTAAAAGGATCATATTCCAACATGAAGAAACGATCTCCATCGGCATCGAAGATAGCACCTACAACACGCATTTTAGTTTTTAAAAGAGATTTCTTATTTTTTCTGCCTATCCAAAAAATTTTTTTAAGTGCTTTGTGGCGGTGAAAAAAACCTGCGGGGCTTTTCACCTCATCTGCGGTGATTCGATTTCGCCCCTCGAGATCCGCTACTCCAGAAAACAGATTTACATCCCCATTTAATTTCCCATTCACTTCAAATATTTTTCCAAACCCCGCTTGTCCAAAAAATTTTTTAGCTATGCCTGTAAGCGACCCATTGGCAGGGTCTACTACCAATATAATATTCTTAAAATTTATTGAATTATCGACCCAGGAATTTTCGGGTGACAAGATAAATCTCCTAAAAAGTTCAAGAGCTTTATCTCTACATTCCTTAATTTTACCTTTAACAGGGCTATTATTAATTGAAGAGTATTTTTGTCGTAACACATTTTTGCTCAATTGCAGATCATCAGATGGTAAGGGCTTCATGCCGTGAAAGCTTGAAAATAGTTTTATTCCGTTCTGGTCATTAGGATTATGCGATGCGGTAATCATAATTCCACAATGCGCTTTCTCATGTAACATGAATAGAGGGACGAGAGGCGTCGGCACTATACCCAAAACCAAAGCATTAGCCCCTGCTTTACGAATTCCTTTTGTAACCGCATCAATAAAAACCCCTGATGGATCTCGGGGATCCCAACCCACCACTACATTTTTTATATCTTTTCTTTTTGGAAGGTTTTTAATATGAGAATAAACATATAACTCCATAAACTTCTCGTTGATCCAACCTTTCTCAAGAAATACTTGTTGCGGTGTGAGATTCATACATTCGGTAATATTAGATTGCCTGATTTCTCGACGTATACCATCAGTGCCTTGCAATCTTTGTTTACCAGGGATATTCATAAAAATGGAGAAGTTCGGTTTGAAAAAATTTTTCAAAACGCAGAATACCATAGACAGAATTCATGATGGAAATATAAGACGAAAAGGTTTACATAAACAACCCGCTTAACCTTAAATGAACAGCTATAAAACTGGTTATGAATCCCTCTCTCTTAATGGGAGAGGCTAGGCAAGAAATAGCAAGGGAATAAAATTTAATCGCTGGCTCTTAAAGGTTGTTACCAATTCAATCCTTATATTGAAGGAATTTTAGAGAAGCAAAATATTCGGTTGCGCATTTAATGACTATCAAAGGAAAAGCTTAATTTTGTGAATTTTTTCCTTCCAGAACTAAATTATATTCGCTGACATAATCCAAAAGTCCTACGGCCCCCATCTCTTTTGTCGTTTTTTTAGCTTATTTTAGTCGTTCCTAGTAGATCAAATATTCCAAAATCGAATATGCGCACATTTTGCTATTTATCAAAAAGTTGACAGCCTTTGGCAATTATTTCCAATTTTATACTGAAACGAACCAACTTGACTTCTGCAACAAATTACTAAAACACTTTATTTATAAGCAATTAACCTATTTCAGCGGTACGGTTAACTTTGGCATAGTCCTTGCTCTAAAATCAGGGAATAAATGTGCCTAAAATACTTGTAAATAAAGGGTTAATCTCAATTAAGACATTTTTTTAAAAAAATTAGTTTTTTTTCGGAATTTTTCCTAAAACACTGTCTGTCAAAAATAATTTGAAAACCTATGAATTTTAGGAAGTTGTGTGAAATGAAATGCACAAAAGCAAAAAACCGCTTGGCTCTAAAGACCTTTTTTAATGGTTATTTAGAGATTTTCCCGCAGGAAAATTGACCTCAACCCGGGGGCTAATTTTCCGCTAAGAGTAATAAGGTGGTGGATTTGGTAAAAGCAAATTTTGAAAAGAAAACCCGTATAACAATAGCAGTGGCACTGGTTCTTTACTTTTGGAACTTCTTTGTCATGCCCTCTTTTGCCCAGATTACGCCGCAAGGACGTGACCAAACCTATAAACAAGCCTCTCCGCTTCGATTCGAAGAACGCTTCAAGAGGCAGGCGAAACCAAAAGCAAAAAAAATACCAGTAAGAGAAGACAATCTCAAGCCCATGTTTCCGGATGAGTTATGGAAGGTCAAATTTACTCTGCAAAAAATGGTTATTAAAGGATCAACTCTTTACAGCAAGCGCAGGTTTTCAAAATTATTCAGAAAATATATGCGAAAAAAGATTTCTTTAGGCCATATATATGGCATTGCCCAAACCATCACCAATATGTACAGGAATGATGGCTATATTTTGAGCAAAGCAGTTGTTCCACCGCAACAAATTGAAGGGGGTATTATTCGCATCGATGTCATAGAAGGTTTCATAGACAAAGTTAATATTGAGGGAGATGTCGCTGGACCAAGAAAGTTGCTCAATCGATATCGCAAGAAACTTTTAAAATCTAAACCTCTGCTCGCCAAAGACTTAGAACGTTATCTACTTCTTGTAGATGATTTACCTGGATTAAAGGTTAAATCAGTTTTAACTCCTTCTGAATTCAAAGTCGGAGCAACTGATCTAACTTTAATTCTCGCTAACAAAAAATACGATTTAGGGATGGGTGTAAATAACCGAGGTTCAAAATTCAATGGGCCCTACCAATTGTCTGGCAATGCCAGTACAAATTCTCTTTTGGGACTTTATGAGCGAATTGGTATTCAGGGAGTAGTAACAAAAAACCCTGAAGAATTGAGATTCTTTAGTGGATTCTATGAGATGCCAGTTTCTTCTGAAGGGTCCAAAATTTATTTTTCTGGCGCTTTCAGTAATTCTCAACCAGGTGAGAACCTCAAGGCTTTTGATGTCAAAGGTGAAAGCTCAACCATAACACTAAGAGCAACACATCCTCTCATTCGGTCCCGATCTGAAAACCTGAATGCATATTTGGGTTTCACTCGCAGAGATTCTACAACGGAATTTTTAGGCGAAGTAGATTCGAAAGACAAACTGCGAATCGCCAATTTAGGATTTTCCTACGATTTTGTTGATAAGTATCGCGGCGTCAACCTTTTAAGTTTTAACTGGAGCCAGGGGCTTGACTTTTTAGGTGCTAGCGAGTCAGGGTCTCTGAAACTTTCGCGACCTGAAGGAAAAAGTGCTTTTACAAAGTTTTCAGGAGAAGCTCTTAGGTTACAACAATTAGCACCTTCTTGGGTTCTCTTGGGCGCTATGTCTTGGCAATACTCTTTTGAAAAGTTATTAGCCTCTGAAGAATTTGGTGTAGGTGGCTCACAATTCGGCAGAGCTTTTGATTCTTCTGAAATAACGGGAGATCATGGCATCGCTTTTAAACTTGAGCTTCAAAAAACCTTCCAAATTAACAAAGCATATATAAATGATATTCAAGCTTACACCTTTTTCGATTATGGCACAGTGTGGAATCGGCTTAAAACTTCAACTGGATCCAGCAAACAAGATCTAAGTTCTATTGGCTTGGGTTTCAGATTTGATTTTGCAAACTACCTATCAGGATACCTTGAATTGGATAAACCTTTAAACCGTGATGTTGCGGCTCAAGGAAATAAGGATGCTCGCATGTTTTTTAGCTTATCAGCAAATTTTTAAGGAAGCGGATGAACGTTTTTAAGATGAACCAGATTGGATTCGGGGAAACTATCCTTCAAGGGAAAACACCCTTGCCTTGCCTGAAAAAATCATCTTCGAAAAGGGTGCTTTTAACCCTGAGGAAACCAAGCAATTGGGCTGTTTTTGTTGTTTCATTTTTTACTTATCTGGTAGGCATTTTCCCAGCTATGGTATTTGCGCTGCCCAAAGACGCTACGGTTCAGTCTGGATCACTTACTATCGAAAAGGTCTCCCAAAAAAAAATGCGTGTCCACCAAAACACCCGGAAGGCAATCATCGATTGGAATAGCTTTAATATTGACACCAATGAGCATGTTGATTTCCAACTGTCGCAAGGAGGAATAACTTTAAATAGGATAACAGGGAATGATCCTTCAAGCATTTTAGGGAAATTGTCATCCAATGGTGATTTGTGGATGGTCAATCCCAATGGAATTTTCTTTGGTAAAAATTCGCAAGTAGATGTCCGTGGTTTGGTTGCGACCACAAGTAATATTACTAATTCAAATTTTTTAAACGATAATTACAAATTTGATCTTCCTTCTGGTTTTTCAAACAGCGTAGTCAATCAGGGCATAATAACTGCGGCGGAAGGTGGCTTGGTAGCATTAGTCGCACCCGGGGTACAAAACCTAGGCGTAATCAATGCAAGACTTGGCAAGGTAAGTTTAGCCTCAGGTAAAACTTTTACTTTGGATCTTTATGGAGACCAGCTTATAAATCTCGGCTTAGATAGCAAAGTATTAAACCAAGTAACGGGAATGGATGGAGATGATTTATCTTCCTTTATCAAAAATAGCGGTAGCATTTTCGCCGATGGTGGTGTCGTAAGACTCGATGTCAATGCTGCCAAAGATATTGTGGATCATATGATCAATATGGACGGTGTGATTCAGGCTCGATCCGTTATCAAGAAAAACGGAAAAATAGTATTGATGGGCGGGGATGAAGGCCATGTAAATGTTTCAGGAACGCTTGATGCGTCTGGCTACAATACGGGTGAAACTGGGGGTGAAGTAAATATTTTAGGTAATCTGGTTGGATTGTACGGAACTGGGTTCATAGATATCTCAGGTGATTCAGGTGGAGGAACATTATTATTCGGTGGTGATTATCAAGGCAGCGATACGGTCCCACAAGCAATGGATACCTATATTGGCCCAAACACACGAATATTCGCAAACGCAGTGAATTATGGAGATGGCGGGAAAACCATCTTCTGGGCAGATCGCAGAATGCTTTTCCACGGTATAGTTAAAGGTCGTGGAGGAAAATATTTTGGTGATGGGGGATTTGTAGAAGTTTCCGGAAAAGAAGAACTGTTTTTTGATGGTTCAGTAGATACGTCCGCCGTCAATGGAAAAACGGGAACCTTGCTTCTTGATCCCGATACAATAACGGTTTCAAATGGTTCAGGAACTACCTCCGCTAGTGGCGCCAACACCTTCACCACCATATATGAAAATACGCTCGAGTCTATTGGTGCGACAACGAATATAACCCTTCAGGCGGATAATGAAATCATAATCGCAAATTTGTCAGACAATAATCTAAGCTTGAAGCAAGGCAGCGGAAATACAGTTACCTTCAAAACAATAAAAAATTCAATAAGTAGAGACGCCAGTGGGAATATTACTTCTTCGGCCGGAAATATCCGATTTGTCGGAGGCGATGACACTATTTCCACTCAAGGTGGGGATATCATTTTTGATGCAAGAGGGGATCTTGCGATTGGGAGCTTAATTTCAAACGGGGGAAATATTGCATTAACCGGCAGAACCCTTAATTTGGTTGGCAACCTTAACAGTGGTACAGGTAATGTGACAATTGGTTCACAAGCAAAAATATTTTTAGGGGGAAGCGCGTTATCAGGTTGTGGTGTCGGGTTTGCCAATCTCTGCGATATGTCTATAGTACAATCTGAACTGAATCGAATCAGTGGTAAAAAACTTAGTATTGGTGGAAACGTTAGTGGAATCTACAATGGAGATATTTTTGTTAATGGAGTGACTCTTCCCTCTTTTACTGGTGGTGTAGCGTTGGAAGTTGGCACCCACGTTTCAGGTTCAAAGGGTGCCATTGTTTTTCAAGCTGATTCTTCCTTCTCTTCACTGGAGGCGAAAGCAATAAACGGAATTACTCTTGATGCCAATGTCGACATTGTTACCACAACCGGGGCTCTTAGCTTGAACGGTGATACTGATAGCGCTATAGATTCAATCGACCCCAATGATAAAATTAGTTTTGCCAGTGGTGCTACACTAACCAGTGCAACATCTATAAGCTTAAGTTCTATTACAGGAGGCATGACTGCTTCAGCGGACTTGACCGTTACCGCACCTAACAGCATTACCATGACTGGTAATCTGACCGCTGCCGGAGCAGTTGCGATGACAGCAAATTCTGGTATTAACTTGAATGGTGATATTTCGACGTCATCGGGAAGCCTAAATATCAACGCAAACTCTTCCGTACTAACATTAGAAGATAACATTAGTTTAAGCTCAACGAATGCATTGACGCTCAGCGCAAGTAATACTTCCTCTAACGGAAACTTGGTTCTTACTTCCACCGGTTCTACGATAAATGTTGATAACGCTCTGGTCTCTGGCGGAAATTTAACTATAACTGCCAACAGCGGTCTAATCTTAAGCAACAGCGCACTAACAGCAACCGGAAATATTAACCTGCAAGGAGGCACTTCTCTATCTCTTGCAAGTGGAATGAATATCTCTGGAGCAAATATAACTTTGGGCGGCTCTTCAATCACAGTAAATAATGGGGGCCTAACCCTAAACTCTGCGGGAAGCATCAACATCAATAATTCATTAACTTCTCTGACCACTGCCGACTTTACTTCCAACTCCGGCATTACTATGGCAGGCCTTACGGCAAATGAAACCGTAAATCTAAATTCGGGAACAGGCTCAACAACCATTTCTGGAGCTTTATCTACGAACAATAAGGCTCTTTCCATTAATGCCAGTGATTTGATTTTAACGGGATCAATCAATACAGGCACCAGTGAAACCACCCTCAATGTTACAAACAACGGAGCATTAGGCTTAGGGTTTGCATCCGGATTTTCAGGCATGAACCTTAGTAATAGCGAAATGGCTTTAATCACCGGCGATCTAAATCTTATAAACAGCAGCATTACCGCTGCAACAGGAACCTCTGTAAGTCTTACAGGGAAACTGGTGATTGGTAAGAGTGGCGGAAGTATTACGGGACAGGGTTCGATGACTTTGGCAGCCACCAACGGGCTCGTCATTGATAGCAGTATCAACTCGTCAGGAAACATAGCAGTAGATGGAGATTCTAATAACTCTAGCGAAACAAGCGATGGAATTTTTCTTGCTTCAGGAGCGTCGCTAACTTCCTCGGGTGGAACCATAACATTGGATGCAACCAACGGTGGCGTGACCACACCAGGAGCCGTAACCCTA
>CAZMXD010000029.1:0-13567 GCA_964570185.1 uncultured Nitrospina sp.
AAAAAAGAGTCCAGTCCGGACCGTGAAAAATCAGAGCCATCCAGCCCCGATTCTTCAAGACCCGGAAGAGATAACTTGCTAAAACGGATGAAAAAAGTTGATCCAAAACAATCTGAAAAATATAAACAGCGAACCGGGCAATGAAATTCCAATCTGAACCCAGTACATTAGCAGGCGAATTTTTTGAACTAATCAAAAAATCGGGTTATAGCTGGCCTGCAAAAATTGAAGGTGTCGAGAAACTAAACGGCTTCACCGTCCCACAGGGAACAACTGTGCTCGCCTTCCATTTTAAAGGCGGTATTATTGTTGCTGGTGATAGACGGGCAACCGCTGGTAACAGCATCATGTACGAGCTATGTGACAAAGTCATTCCTATTGATAACTACACTCTGATGGCGATAGCCGGAGTTCCTGCAACCGCATTTGAAATGGCACGTGTACTTTCTCATAATTTTGAATACTATCGACGGTCACAACTACAACCTATGAGCGTCGAAGGTAAAATTCGCGCCCTATCTAAACTTTTGAAAGAAAATGTCGGGATGGCTGTTCAAGGCCTTGGGGTTGTAAGCCCCATCTTCGCGGCCTACGATAAATCCCAGGGAAAAGCCAACATCCATTTCTACGATATGTTAGGCGCTGATTTCCAAATTCAAACCCATACTGCAACCGGATCTGGCTCACAAATTATCCGCGGTATTCTTGAACATGAAGATTTATGGGGACAAAAACCGCTGGCAGAAAGAACCCGTGAAGAAGCCATAACCTTAGCTATTCGACTTCTTCAAACAGCAGCCTTATTTGATTCAGCCACAGGTCAGGCCCGGCCAGAGGATAATATTTACCCTACCTTGGCTACTCTAACTGAAAAGGGATATCGTTTCCTAGAAGAAAACGAAACTGAGAAATTTTTTAAAACCTCCATGAAACGCGGATGAAACAATCCATGAAAAAAAGAATTTTTGGAATCGAGACAGAATATGGACTGCTAGTCAAAGACAACAATGACGGTGACTTCCGGCTTGATCCAATGGAAATCGCCAATAAAATCAAGAACCATATTTTTTCTAAAAATCTTGGTGTCCTTGATTTACATTACCGCGCCAATGATGAGCCTCCTGGTAATGGCGGATTCCTGCGAAATGGCGGAAGGCTTTACCTAGACATGGGGCATTTGGAGTACGCATCTCCCGAATGTTCCAATCTCGTAGACCTTATAACTTTTGATCGGGCAGGAGATACTCTTATTCAGGAAGCCGTAGAGGAATTGGGTTGGGCTAGTAATGTTTCTATTATAAAAAATAATGTAGATCTGGAAACCAATGCAACATTTGGGTGTCACGAAAATTATCTCGTAGGACGAAACTTTCCCTTCGATGAACGAAATAATCTAAAACTACTTTCCTCATTTTTAACGACTCGACAAATATACTGTAGCGCCGGGCGCATTGGTTCCTGTGATCCGCATCCGTTTCGTGATTGGGATGGGGTCTCGCCACAGGAAGTAAAAGACGACCAAGTTGATTTCCAGATTTCGCAACGTGCCGATCATATTCCAAACGAATTTTATCGCTGGGTGCAATATAACCGAGCCATAGTCAACACCCGCGATGAACCCCTATCCGACCCCAGTAAATATCGGAGAATACATTTACTTGTCGGTGATTCAACCATGAGTGAGTTTGCAACGGCTATGAAAATGGGAACCACCACATTAATGCTGGAAATAATGCAACTTGGGGTGGCGAAAAGAGAATGGATTCTTGCTGATTCTGTTCAGGCTATGCGCTCTATTTCCCGTGATCAGGAATTCAAGTGGAATGTGACCCTAGCTTCCGGCGCCCCGTCCAATGCTTTAGAACTGCAAGGAGATATTCTAGAGACCTGTCAAAAATACCTCTCAGGAAAAAATCAGGAAACAGACTGGATTTTGGATAACTGGGCTTCGGTTTTAACAGATCTACCAAAAGGGCCTGAAGCCTTATTAGGTCGAGTCGACTGGGCCAGTAAATATTGGATGCTGAGTGAATTTAAAAAGGAAGAAAATTTAGATTGGCACGATCCTTGGCTAAAAAGTCTCGATCTGGAATACCATAATTTGAATAAAGAGAAAGGTTTGTTTTGGGGACTGGAAGCAAGCGGCGATGGTTATCGCAAAACCACAGATCCCGCCGTAGATCATGCAAAGATAAATCCTCCAAGAGGAACGCGTGCGCACGGCCGTGGTGAGTTGATAAAAATGCTGATCAACCAGCATTCACATATGGGTTACCTCATAGACTGGATCGGTTTTCGCCTAAGCAAAACAGATGACCCCTTCCTGATGCTCGATCCCTTCATTTCTTATAAAGAAGATATCCTTGAACATTTGAAACAATTTGAGGTCGGGGATTTTCCCCCAAGGAAGCAGAAGGGAGTTGAGGCTTTCTCAAAACAGCAGAAAAAATCATCTTATGAGTAAAGATTGTCTGTTTTGTAAAATTAGTACAGGTGCTATTCCGTCAGAAAAGATTTATGAATCCAATACTTTGTTTGCTATCAACGATATTAACCCACAGGCTCCTACTCATATTCTTATTATCCCAAGAGTACATCACTCCAGCCTTTTAGATATTGAAGAAGCCGACCATAAAATCATGGGCTCGGTGATTTCTGTCGCCAATAACTTGGCAAAGGAACGAGGACTCGACAAGTCAGGCTATCGCCTTGTGGTAAACTGTGGAGAAAGTGCAGGTCAATCTGTAATGCATATTCATTATCATATTTTAGGCGGTCGCCCTTTAAAATGGCCACCAGGTTAAGATGGTAAACGCAGAACAACTCTACCAGAAACTAAAAAATATTCATGTTGGCAATCCCGTTTGCCAGTTTACGAGAGAAAGCTGCGAACTGTTGCTACCCACCATCGAACGAATTGAAAACCTCAAGCAACAACAAAATGCTATCATACTTGCGCATAATTATGTAGCACCACAAATTTTTTATAGCGTTGCCGACTACACAGGCGACTCTTATGGTTTGTCTAAAAATGCCAAGGATTCGGATGCGGATATTATTGTTTTTGCTGCTGTCCGTTTCATGGCAGAAACAGCAAAGATACTTAATCCTCAAAAAATAGTTCTCGACCCGAATCTAAATGGAGGTTGCTCGCTTGCTGATGGAATCACCGAGACCGATGTTATTCAATTACGCGAAGAGTTTCCCGATCATACCTTCGTCTGCTACATCAATACAACGGCCAAAGTAAAAGCTCAATGCGATGTTTGCGTTACCTCCTCCAATGTTTATAAAATAATCGAAAAAATACCAAACGAAAAAATTTATTTTCTACCCGACAAACTGATGGGTGAAAACGTAATCCAAAATCTCAAAGAAAAAGGTATTAATAAAAATATTCAGTTATGGGAGGGTACCTGTTATGTTCACGAGGAGTATCAACCAGAAAGTATCGATCATGTAAGAAAAAACTTTAAAGGCATTGAAGTCCTAGTCCACCCTGAGTGTAGTTCTGGGGTGGTTAACAAGGCCGACTATGTAGGTAGTACAAGCCAGATGCTTAATCATGTTCGGGAATCGGAACGTGATTCCTTCTTTTTACTCACAGAATGTGGATTAACAGGTGTACTACAATCCGAATTTCCGGAAAAAAATTTCGCTGGTGGTTGCACAATGTGCAAATATATGAAAGCTAATTCCCTAGAAGACATTTTGAATGTTCTTGAAAACCCCAGTCCAAAAAATACCATCGAAATCGATCCTGAAACGCAAAAACTTGCCCTCCAATGCGTTAATCGTATGTTTGAATATGCGGCTTAATAGCTTAATAAAGGATGGATAAAGGAAAAGTTTACTATTTTTATGTTAATACTTTCGAGCTTTAAATTAACGTAATATTAAATTGTCCTACCTTTTGATTATTTAGTTTCCTAAATCTAACAATGCATTTTTCCTGTTCCGCTTTGGAATGTTCTTGTAACAAACGATCGTTTTCATTAAATCGTTCACCGGAAAAATACATTTGGGTTGTGAAAGGGGCGTGTTGTTTAGACTGAATCGTAAAATGGATATGCGGCGGTCTGGTCCAAAACCAACTTACGGGATACGAACCTGGCTTAATGGTTTTAAAGGCATATGCACCTTTTTCGTTTGTAACCGCTTTACCCCAATATTGGAAATTTGGATCCAACCTGGCCTTATTAGAATCGTTAGGGTGATTATACTTTCCAGTAGAACAGGCCTGCCAAATTTCAACTAAGGCACCCTCCACGGGTTCGCAACCTTGGTTTTGCACTAAGCCATTAATCAATATAGGCTCTCCTTCTGCTTTACCGGTTTTATTATTTGAAAAAGTCAGATCATTATCTTTATCTATGGGATAGCTAACAGGATAAAAAGGACCTGCTGTCTCTCGAGGCGTCGGATAGCAGGACGGGAAAGCATAAATAGGTCGTAACCACTCTGATGCAATGAAAGCTCCTATAGTCAAGGAGCTTGTCATAAAGTTTCGTCTTGAAACGTTAAAATTATTTGTCATAGAGCTCAATACATTTTTTTAAAAATGATTGGGAGGACAATAGCCAACACTACTACGATCCCTATGAAGTGTTCAAAACTAAACAAGGCAAACTCCTAAATTTAAAATGTTTTCTGATAATCCCTATTTGGGCCCGGTCATTTTTTCTGGTCGTACTTTTTCGTCAAACTCATCAGCTGTCAGTAATCCTAAAGCCACAGCAGATTCTTTAAGAGTGGTATTTTCCTGATATGCTTTTTTGGCTACTTTGGCAGCGTTGTCGTAGCCCATATGCGGGTTGAGTGCTGTAACCAACATGAGAGATCCATTAAGATGTTTTTCAATTTGCGTATTATTCGGTTCGATTCCAACAACACAATGATCGTTGAACGACCTGCATGAATCCGCTAACAAGCGAATCGATTGCAATAAATTATAAATCATTACTGGCTTAAACACATTGAGTTCAAAATTTCCCGAAGAACCACCAACATTGATAGCAGTGTCGTTGCCTATTACCTGTGCTGCCACCATTGTCATGGCCTCTGACTGTGTGGGATTTACCTTGCCTGGCATAATAGAACTCCCAGGCTCGTTTGCGGGTAATACAATCTCGCCTATACCGCATCGAGGGCCAGATCCCAACCAGCGTATGTCGTTAGCAATTTTCATGAGCGAGCAAGCGATTGTTTTTAATACGCCACTAGTTTCAACGATTGCATCATGCGCCGCAAGGGATTCAAATTTATTGGGAGCCGTGACAAAGGGACAACCAGTGATTTTAGCTATTTTTTGGGCAACTTTTACAGGAAAATCACGATGCGAATTTAGCCCAGTACCAACTGCGGTTCCCCCAAGAGCAATTTGATACATTCGCGGCATGCAGCCATTGATTCGGTCCAGTGCATATTCTAATTGAGTTGTATAACCGCTGAATTCCTGGCCCAACGTTAGCGGAGTGGCATCCATTAAATGGGTACGTCCTATTTTAATGATGTCTTTAAATTCTGCGGTCTTCTTTTTGAAAGAATCGGCCAATGTGATTAAAGAAGGAATCAAAGCATCCTTAATACACTCCACTGCAGCAATGTGCATTGCTGTTGGAAATGTGTCATTAGAAGACTGACCCATATTCACATGATCGTTAGGATGGACAGGATCTTTAGAACCAATTACACCCCCTGCCAGTTGAATACCCCGATTGGCGATGACCTCGTTACTATTCATGTTAGATTGTGTACCACTTCCTGTTTGCCAAACTCTTAGCGGGAAATGTTCATCAAGTTTTCCTTCAATAACTTCGTCGGCAGCTTTAGAGATCAGATTTTTAATGCTCTCCGGCATCAAGCCCAGCTCGGCATTGACCAGAGCAGAAGCTTTCTTCAGAATACCCATACCGCGGATGAGTTCGCGGGGCATAGTTTCTGTGCCAATATCAAAGTGGATGAGCGACCGCGCAGTTTGCGCACCGTAATAACGATTAGCAGGAACTTCTATTTCCCCCATGCTGTCCGTTTCTATCCGGGTCTCCATTTTCTTTCCTCCTCAACTTTTAAAATAGTCTGCCGCTTCCGGCATTTTCTCTTTGATAAAAATCTTGAATTTTTTTATTAAACGCTGTTCCGATTGGCGCACTGCTTCCCGTGTTACCCCTCTCTGATCTCCAATTTCCTGTAGTGATTGGGGTGATTCAGAAAGCACTCTCTTTTCTAAAATTTCAATTTCACCTGATTTTAATTGAGATTTAAATTCCTCAATTTTATGCCTAAGAATTTCACGAAACTGATCGATCTCTGCTCCTTTTTCAAGTGACTTTCCATCGCTTAATGATTGCGCCGGAGTAATAGGACTATCAACATGGGTAGGCGTATCCATAGAGACATCAACAGCACCAATACTAGCTTCTACGTCGATTACTTCGCCCTCGTCTACTCCAAAATGTTCTGCCAATAATTTAGTAGAAGGATCAAACCCTTCTCTTTCTAAACGTTCTTTTTCTTTTTTCAGGTTAAAAAGTAATTTACGCCTAGCATTAGTAGTCCCCACACGTACCAACCGCCAATTATCTAAAATATATTTTAAAATATAAGATTTAATCCACCACGTGGCATAGGCAGAAAGACGAACTCCCCGAAAAGGATCAAAGTTTTTAACCGCCTTCATCAAACCTACATTGCCTTCCTGAACCAAATCCATAATGTTTTGCCACTCCCGTTTAAATGTCATAGCAATTTTTACAACTAGCATCAAATTTGCTGTTGTCAGTTTATATGCAGCATCTACATCTCCTGTTTTTTGCAAACGAATAGCCAGTTCTTTTTCTTCCTCCTCAGAAAGAATGGAGTATTTTTTTGCCTCTTGAATATAGGCTGTAAAAGGGTCAGGAGGAACCAGCGCACTTTTTTCCCTAACCGCAGGCACAATGGACTTTTTTTTACTTTTAATTTTTTCAGATTTTTCGTTCATAAGAGAAAATAGATTTTACTTGAAATTTATCGCATTATCCTAGGTTGAATATAAGACTCTTTATCTTTACAATAAGAACATGGCCCGTTTAGCATTATTTGGAATTGCAGTTATTTTTGTAATTATTGTTGCTCGCCTGATTTTCCCTTCATCGAGCTCCAAAGAGCCTAATCCAACTGAAATGGTGCAGGATCCTAATAACGGCGTGTACATCCCTAAAAAAGAGGCCATACAAAAAACAATAAACGGCAAAGAATATTATTTTTCAAGCGAACAAAGCGCCGAAGAATACATCAAAAAAAATCAAACAAAAAGAGATTAATAACAGCAGGATACTTATAAATTACGGCTTTAATGTTCTGTCTTATTAATTCACTTTTCCTTGCTTTATTATAACAAAGGATTTCATTTAAATCGGAGAAACAGGCGACTTGGAAATATCCAATAAAAATGCAGCAAATCATAGTTTAAGTGAAAACTTGATAAAACAGGTTTTTGGTGCATTTGTAATAATGAGCCTCTTCCTATATAACCCGGCACAGGCCCAAGAAAAATGTCAACCTATTAATAAAAAGCGAATAAAAATTGAAGGCTATATTGCAAAAAAATTCCGCAAAAATCGAAAAGCAATTATTAAGGAATTCACTGAATTAGGAAATTCCAAAGCGGCTCTCAGAGTCTATCCCATGGGTGAAACCTCCAAGGTGATCGCTATAGGAAAATGTGTTCCTGTAAACATTGCCCAGCACGTTATTAAAAAAGCCATTGAATACAGTACGGGAGTTGAAAGTTTAGTCCAGCAGCAGTTTGTCCACGGACACTGGATTGGTGTGGGAGTCACAATATTTGACGAACCTTCTCAACAACTCGTATCCGCAGAACAGGTTCAACTAATGTTAAATCCAAATCTTTCCAATGAAGCATTTCACAAGCTCTATCGAAAACTATCTGTTCCTAACAAATTAACACCTTTTTTTGGTTTGCAAGTTCCAAATGTAAAGACTGCACAACCAGAATAGTTTTTTATTTAATATCCTAATTAGATATAGGAGGACAATAAAGTGAGAAAACTAATTGTTTTTGCGTTGTTATCCGTTTTAACAGGAACAAACAACGGATACGCAAAAGAAGATTGTCTCTCTATCAGCAAAAAGCCCGTAAAAGTAGAAGCCTGGGTTTCTAAAAAATATGAAAAAAATTATCGAAATATTCGACGTGAATTCGCAGAAATGGGGAATACCAAGGTAGGCCTATTTTTCTACCCTGCAGAAAATCCGTCTCGGGTAGTGGCGATTGGTCGCTGCGTCCCCGCATATATTGCACAACACTTTCTTAAAAAAGCATGGAAATATTCTCTGGGCACCACACACCTAGTACATCAGGGCTTTTTCTCTTCGCATTGGGCGGGAGTTGGTACTTCCCTGTTTTCAGAAAATTCAATGAATTCGATTTCCCCTAAAAAACTCAACGAATTGATGGATGAGGGTTTGGATACCGAATCTTTTCATAAATTATACAGGGCACTGACAACACAGAAAAAGAAAGTGCCAGCCTTTGGTTTAATGCTAGATAACCCAAAACTGATAAGAGATGCTTTTCAATAACAAAAAAATAAAAAAGACTACCAAAGCTTAATCGAAAAACTTCGACCTATTAGTCCTATACCCAAAAATTAGTTATCTCGGCGGATAAGGCGCACAGCGTGTGATATGGTTTTATCATTTTTCTCGTACCAGTAGGGACAACCATTGGCGTAAAACATTATTTGTGCTTCTTTACCGCGAGTGGATGAAGTCCAAGTGCAATTGGCAGCACCCAGAGGAAAAACCGAATCCAAAAATATATCACCGCCTTTGGAATCTTTATTTAGTTTTTCCTTGTCAAAAATGGATGAAGCTTCTTGAATAGTGGGCATACGCCAATCACTATAACCCCCAACTTTTTTCTTGTTGGTTTCTTTTACATAATCTTCTGCTTCGGAATAAGAAACATCTCTTTCTAAATCCAAAAATGAATCATTAGCCATCCAGGTCACACTAGTTACTGAGTCGTAGACTGTTCCATCATCTCTTTTTAAAAATCTTGATTTTTCGTTGCCCATACTATCCTCTCACAAAAATATTGGACATTAACTGCCCAATAAATAAAATTTTATAAATGATTACTATTCTATCCTATGATTGTCTTTTTTAAAATTAACACTTTAATAGGTTATTAGCTGTTATTTTTTATTATTCGGAGTAAAGATCGGGACGTCGGTCTTTGAAAATGTCGTTTTTAGTGTTAAGAAATTTTGTGCGGGCTTTATCTAAGTCAATCTCAATAATTTGAACTTCTTCCGCAGTTTCTGATGCTCTAATTAAAATATTCCCGTCTGGGTCAACGACTTGGCTTTGACCTATAAAATAAAGAGGCTCATCTGGAACTCGGCTTTCATTTCCAACCCTATCTGCTGTGATGGCATAAATACGGTTTTCTAAACAACGTGTGACCATGGCTTGCGGACAATGGGGCAAAACAAGGTTAGAAGGATGAGCAATGATCTCTGCTCCTTTTAAAGCCAGTGAACGAGCCATTTCAGGAAACCTCCAATCAAAACAAATCATGACTCCTACTTTGATTCCGTTTAGATCAAAAACAGGAGGTGGTTCTGATCCAGCATGAAAACAGGCTTTTTCTGTATCGAAGAGGTGTATTTTCCTGTAACGCCCAATGAAACCACCAGGTCCCACAATTACAGAAGAATTATAAACATATTCCCTATCTACTTCGACCAACCCAGCAAAAATATAGGTATTTATTTTTTTTGCCTGTGAGATGAGAAAATTCGTTGTTAGACCACCAGGGATAGGTTCCCCATATTGGTAAGCTTCATCCATGTTATTGAATCGGTAACCAGTCGAGAAAAGTTCTGGCAAAACTAACAAATCGGCTTCTTTACCCGCAAGCATTTTATCAACCCGGTCCAAATTGGCTTGGACGTTACCAAACTCAGGACAATTTTGAACAAAACCGACTTTCATAAAAAGGAAATTACAATTAGAGAGGCAAAAACTTATTTTGGATTTCTAGTAATATAGCAATATCACTTCCACCTAAAATGGCCAGGTCAGAGGCGGGAGAATTTGGTTCGGTATAAATGGTCTATTAAGGTCAAAGCCACCATAGCTTCTGCAATGGGAACAGCTCTTGTTGCCACACAAGGGTCATGTCTGCCTTCCACTCGGATTTTTGCCTTTTTACCTTTTTGTGTGACAGTGTCTTGCGCCTTATTTATAGAAGAGGTAGGTTTGACAACCAGTCTTAAAACGATGTCCATACCATTTGAAATTCCTCCTAGTATGCCACCAGCATTATTGGAGGCTGTAGCCACCTTTTTGTTTTTCATTACAAAAGCATCGTTGCATTCTGATCCTGTCATGGTTGCAGACTGAAATCCAACACCGATTTCAACACCTTTTACTGCTGGCATGCTCATAACTGCCTTCGCAAGATCTGCATCCAATCTATCAAAAACGGGTTCGCCTAACCCTGCAGGAACTCCCTTGGCTACTACCTCAACCACACCACCTAAAGAGTCTCCTTTTTTTCGTGCTCGCATTATCGCATTGATCATTTTTTCGGCAATCTTAGCATCGGGACAACGAACTATATTTTTCTCTATTTCCCTATAGTCAACTTCTTTGGCGACAAGCTTTCCCACTTGCCTTGTAAAACCAATGATTTTGATTTTATTCCTCGTTAAAAGTTTTTTAGCGATTGCTCCTGCTGCAACACGACCCACGGTTTCTCTTGCACTGGATCTACCCCCACCTAAATAATCTCTAAAACCATATTTCATATCGTAGGTATAATCAGCATGTCCAGGCCTATATAAATCTTTGATCAACTCATATTTAGAAGAATCAGCATCTTCATTTTCAACCAACAGAGAAATGGGAGTTCCTGTAGTTTTTCCCTTAAACACCCCTGACATTATTTGAATTTTGTCGCCTTCTTTTCTTGTAGTGGTAATTTTACTTTGTCCTGTTCGACGGCGGTCAAGCTCATACTGGATTTCGGATTCTTTAATTGGCAAACCTGCCGGACACCCTTCAATAACAACACCGAGTCCACGGCCGTGAGATTCACCCCAGGTTGTAATTTTAAAAAGTTTTCCGAAAGAGCTTCCTGACATAAATATTTAGGTAATTGGGTTAAATATGGTTTAGGGGCAACTTACAATAGACTGCCATTCGAGCAACAAATATAAAACCTATTGAAAGTTAATGTGATAGGTGTGCAACAAGGGAGGGCATTTATCTTGTTATTTAAATCCGCAAAGCAGAAGTTATTAACGGCTATTGGCCCGTTTTCAGGAAATCTGATTTTCCTGTGCCGCTTGCGTTTCTTTTTCGTCAACCAGCTCTCTAAGCTCTTTTCCAGCTTTGAAAAAGGGAACTTTTTTTGAAGGAACATCCACTTTCTGCCCAGATTTAGGGTTTCGGCCCACTCTGGCATTTCTCTGCCTTATACGAAAACTACCAAACCCTCTTAGTTCTACTTTTTTTCCTTCTGCCAGCGAGTCTGTAATACTTGAAAACACTGTATTAACTACGACTTCTGTTTGTTTTTTTGTAAGATTTATTTGGTTGGCTACTTTTTCTACAAGCTCTGCTTTCGTCATTTAAAAGTCTCCGCCCCATGGAACACAATTTTAATGATACTGAATATCGATTTCGCGAAAGTATAGCATTATCAACCATTAAGTCAAGTCATTATTTTAATTGAGTTAAGTAGATTTAAGTGAAAAGCGAATTTGAGAGAAACTACCCTCTTTGGGGGTATGAAAGCGCAGCTTATAAAACACAAAATGGGACCAAAGTAACAAAAATTATTAATTGGTGGTTTTTTATGGATTCCAGAGATATTGCAATCGTGGCATAAGTGGGTGCAGTAATGATTGGCTATAACCCTTTGAAGCAACGCTCTGTACTAACCAGTCTATAAAAGGAACATCTTCCTTTTCTTCAAGAACGTTTGGGTATCCTACGATTCCTATTTTTTTTCCCATAATTTCTATGGTTCTTTCCAGTCCCCCAAACTCATCAATCAGTTTAAATTCAAGAGCTTGCCTGCCTGTCATAATTCTACCATCTGCAAATAACCTTACCCCCGCTTCTGGAAGGTTTCTGCTTGAGGATACCGCCTGCACAAATTGCTCATGAACATCGTCAACTACTGTTTGCAATAACTTGCGTTCTTTTGGCTCTATTGGCCTAAGAGGAGAACCTGTATCTTTAAACTCACCGCTTTTAATAACCGCAGGAGCCACACCAATTTTTTTGGCAAGTTCTTGTAAGTTATTGAAAGCCATTATAACCCCTATGCTCCCTGTCAAAGTACCAGGATTAGCCAGAATATAGTCTGCTGCACAAGCTATATAATATCCACCCGAAGCGGCGACGCTACCTAGCGAGGCATAAACAATTTTTTTGGCCTCTTTTAATTTATGAATTTCATCATAAATTTCCTGGGATGGCCCCACAGCCCCGCCCGGAGAATCAATTCTAACGATGACACCTTTTATTTTAGGGTCCCTACGGTATTTCGAAAGCTGTCGGACTGTTCTAGAAGAATCCATTAACAAGCCGTTAACATGAACTAAAGCAATTTCACTATCAGTGTTTTTCCAACGACCTTCCATGAGACCACCCATAAAAGATGCTGCAAAAAAAAACGCAAATATTCCTACCGCCCATTTGAATAATGTTTTCAAGAAAAACCTTTTATCTTAAGAAGATTTTTTAATATTAAACCAATCGTCATTTCTTTACATCCAATCTGCTAAAATTCCAACAAACCTCATAGTGTTTATTCTTCTTTAAAAACTTCCAAATCAACCTGTTCTTTCTCAATTTGAGAAAGATCTAGATTTTCTTCATGAGCTTTAATACTTAGAGCAATCTTTTTATTATTAATATCTACTTTTATAACCTTCGCATTAATTTCGTCATTTACCTTCACAGCCTCTTCAGGGTCAGAAACCTTTTTGGAACTTAACTGGGATACATGAATTAAGCCTTCAAGCCCATCGTCAAATTCAGCAAAAGCACCAAAGCTTGTAACTTTGATGATTTTACCCGAAACCTCGGTTCCGATCGGATAATTCCCAGCGATTTCATCCCAAGGGTCAGGTTCCAACTGTTTAACTCCAAGAGAAATCCTGCAGTTCTCTTTATCGATACTGAGAACGGCTGAAGCAATTTTGTCTTTCTTCTTTATTATCTCAGAGGGATGTTTGATTTTTTTCCAACTCAAATCAGAAATATGAATTAAACCATCTACACCATCCTCCAATTCAACAAAAGCACCAAAATCAGTGAGGTTTCTTACAGTACCCTCAACCTCGGTTCCAATAGGATATTTATCTTCAATCTCATCCCATGGGTTTGGCTCAATCTGCTTCATGCCAAGAGAGATACGTTTCTTCTCTTTATCCAAGGTAAGAACTACTGCCTCTACTTCATCACCAATAACAACCATTTTGCTTGGGTGTTTAACATGTCGACTCCAGCTCATTTCTGAAATATGCACTAGACCTTC
>CAZMXD010000030.1:0-13494 GCA_964570185.1 uncultured Nitrospina sp.
TAGCATTGTTGATGACCAAATGGGTTCTCCTACCTGGGCTCGTTCCATTGCTTTGGCAACCCATCAAATCCTCAAACAATGTTTGCAACAAAACTGGTTGAAAAAAAACAGTCCCTACCTCTCAGGAATTTTCCACTTAACCTGTCAGGGTAAAACAAGCTGGCATGGCTTTGCCAAGGAAATTTTAAGTTTGTCAGGAATGGAAAGCACCACATTGATCCCCATTCCCACATCCGACTATCCCACTCCTGCAATCCGTCCTCTTTTTTCATTGCTATGCAATGATAAAATCAAAAATACATTTAATATCCAACTCCCCCATTGGCAAGAGGCCTTAAAAAACTGTTTGATCTCTTCTTAGCTTTATTGATTTTTGATCTTGATTAGAGGAAATATGGTTCTAAAATAAGTGTTCATACTGAGAAATTTTATTCTGCTGACAGTAAATACTTAATGACTAAAAAATGAATTCAGGCAAACGATACTTAATGTTTTTAAAAAAAGAAGGCTCGGGAATAGTAGTGGAAGCAACAAACTCTTCCCATTGGGAAGAGATAAAACAAGAAGCTGAGTCTAAAGGTATGTCCTGTCTAACTTTAAGTATTGAGAATTTTTATCCTGATTATCGTGGATACCGCTACTTTGACTTACGAAACACAGTAACCCTTAAAACTTTCAGCATCGATTATGTTCTCCATGCCTGGGAAATGGACAAAAAACATCAGGATGGCCATGAAGGCACAGACGAATGGTTCATTCATTAAAGTAAAATACTTAAAAAAATAGATCAAATTTAATTCTGTTTCATCATGGTAGAAAAATATTTTCTTATTCTCAAACTAAGACCTGGCGCCTCCCTGGAAGCAATTAAAAAAGCCTATAAAATTCAAGTCAAAAAATGGCATCCTGACAGATTTCCGCTTGAATCTGCGCGTTTACAGAAAAAGGCGCATCAAAAGTTCCAAGAAATAACCGAGGCATATAAAAAACTGACCGAGGTTTATATGAAGCGACGATATACCGAAGCTTCAGGGTGGAAGGGAAGGTCTACAACCTACACCAAAGCACGCCAAGAAAGAAAAAAACAAGCTTCTGAAAATCATTCCGGTGAAACAAAAACAATCCCGGGGTTCACAACACATATATGGCCAAATGGAGATAAATATGAAGGGCAAATGCTTCAAGAACAAATGCATGGGCGCGGTATTTTTACCTGCACCCAAGGATATGTATATACAGGAGAATTCAAGCACGGCAAACCTAACGGGCTAGGGAAACTTGTCTATGACAATGGTGATCAATACGAAGGAAGTTTTCTTAATGACATGTTACACGGACAGGGCAAATACTCTTATGCCAATGGAGACGTTTATCGTGGAGAATTTTTGAACGACTTACCGCATGGACATGGGGTTTATGTTCTGGCTAACGGAAATGTTTATTCGGGAAAATGGGAAAATGGAAGTCTTATATCCCAATAAAATTAAGGTTGTCTTTTAGCTTTAGACTTTCTAAGGTTTAGATCAAAATAGAGATATTATTTCTTGGGTCTTTAAATTGGTTACTTGCGATTTTCTTATTATTGGCGGCGGAATTATTGGCATTAGCTTAGCCCGCGAACTTAAAAGAAGGTATCCTGATTCAAAACTTATTCTTATCGAAAAAGAAAATGACTTTGGGCTTCATGCTAGCGGGCGTAATAGCGGAGTGCTTCACGCAGGGTTTTATTACACGGCGAATAGTTTAAAAGCCGGTTTTACTCAAACAGGGAACCAACAGCTAACCAAATACTGCGAATCTAAAAATATCCCAATTAATAAATGCGGGAAGCTGGTCGTCGCCAAAAATGAATCCGACCTTTTGCTTCTTGATGAATTAATGAGTCGAGCAAAGGCAAATTCGGTCCCTCTGAATTCTATTTCAGAAAAAGAAGCCAAGACTATTGAACCAAGAGTTAAAACTTTTGAACGCGCCCTCTTCTCTCCAACCACGTCATCAGTAAACCCAAAAAAAGTTGTTCAAGCTATGTGTGCTGACGCGGTAAAGGAAGGCTTAATTTTGAAAAGCCAAGTTCGATATCTAAAAAAAACAGGCCAGGAATCAGTCATGACCTCTCAAGGGAATATTGCTTTCGGGTATATGGTTAATGCAGCGGGACTTTATGCAGATCAAATCGCACAAGATTTTGGTTTCTCAAAAGATTACCGAATTCTTCCCTTTAAAGGGTTATATCTTTGCTCTAATCAATCCACCGACGAAATGGTTCGGACAAATATCTATCCTGTTCCAGATTTAAGAAACCCTTTTCTTGGTGTTCATTTAACAGTAACTGCGGAACAAAAAGTGAAAATTGGCCCCACGGCCATTCCCGCTTTTTGGCGCGAAAACTACAAAGGGTTATCTAATTTCAATTTTAATGAAATGATGGAAATTATTTTACGCCAAGCGGGGCTTTTTTGGTCTTCCGATTTTGGCTTTAAATCCTTGGCTTTTGAAGAAATACAAAAATATTCCCGAGCTAAGCTGGTTTCTCTCGCATCTTTACTTGCCGAGGGAGTGGGGTTAAGTTCTTTCAATAAATGGGGTAAAACGGGCATTCGTGCACAACTAATAAACATTCGAGAAAAAAAACTTGAGATGGATTTTGTTTTAGAAGGGAATGGCAAATCGCTTCACATATTAAATGCCATATCCCCAGCTTTTACCTGTGCCATACCATTTGCTAATTATACTTGCGATAAAATAGCTCAATTATTAAAACAATAATATATATCGAAAATATTTTGGAAAGATCATTTAAACAGTTGTTGTTTTAATATTGTCCACCTTTTTTATTTGATATATAATTCCCAGTAAGTAATGCATTCCTCTACTTTCCTGAAAAATACGCTTGAGTATTTCATAAAACCCAGCTCAAAAAAAAAGAGAGATAATTAAAATAATGTACGGTGTTATTTTAGCAGGTGGAAGCGGCACCAGGTTTTGGCCAGTTAGCCGGGAACAAAATCCAAAGCAACTGCAAAAAATTATTGGCACCGGAACCATGATCCAGAACACGGTTCAGAGACTTCTACCCCTAATTAGTATTGACAAACTGCGAATAGGAACTAATAAACAACAAGCCACCGAAACCGTTCGACAATTAGAATCTTTTGGCTTTCTCCCTGAACATCTATTATCGGAACCCTGCAGTAGAAATACTGCCTTGATAATTGGTTTAATGGCTAAGCTTATTTCAGCCGATGATCCAGATTCTGTTATGGCTGTTTTCCCTGCAGACCACGTTGTTACAAATACAGAAACTTTTATAACGTTACTAAATAAAGCCGAAAGTATGGCGAAAAAGGGATACTTAGTAGCTCTCGGCATTCCTCCTAAACGGGCTGAAACAGGGTTTGGATATATAAAGCAAGGGTTAAAAACTAAAGAAGATGAAAATATTTTTCAAGTTGAAAGTTTTGTGGAAAAACCAAATCTGAGTACGGCAAAAGAATATTTGAAAAATAAGGCTTATTTTTGGAATTGCGGAATATTTATCTGGAAAACTTCGATCATTTTGGAAGAGTTACAAAAGCATTCAAAAAATATTTATTCCCAACTTGAAAACCTAATCAAATGCCTGCAAAGATCAGGGGAAAAACTTAACTATTTCGAACTTAATGAAAAAGGCTCTGAAATTTTCTCGGCTTTACCCAACCTTTCTATCGATTTCGCAGTTATGGAAAAATCTTCGAAAGTAGTTTTTATCCCGGCTGATATGGGTTGGAACGATGTAGGCTCGTGGAATGCTTTGGACGAAGTATGCGAGAAAGACAACGAAGGAAACATTCTGAAAGGAAATGTTCTGGCTCATGATTGTAACGATTCAATTGTTTATGGACAAGACCGGCTTATTGCCACATTAGGTTTAACGAATACGGTAGTAGTGGATACTCCAGATGCCTTATTGGTTTGTGCCAAAGATCGCGCACAGGATATAAAAAAGTTAGTGGAGGAACTAAATAAAAAGGGCTCTAGTGAAGTAAAGGTACCTGCTACAGTAAAAAAACCTTGGGGGTCTTATACAGTTCTTGATTCGGGTAGTAATTTTTTATTGAAACGTATCGAAGTACTTCCCGGCGAATCACTTAGCCTTCAATCCCACAAACACCGTAGTGAACATTGGACGGTAGCCAAAGGCTCTGCAAAAGTTGAACTAAACGAAGATACTTTTCATCTGGAAGTAAATGAGTCTATTATCATTCCCCTAAACGCAAAACACAGACTGGGAAATTCTGGCTCAGAACTACTCATTATTTTTGAAATCCAATTCGGCAACTTGTTAGATGAAAATGATATTTCCCGCTATGAAGACCTTTATGGCCGCCCCTGATTTATTCCTTTAAGGAAAACAAAGAGATAATTTAGCTATGAAAATTTTAGTCACCGGCGCAGCGGGTTTTATCGGCTTCCATGTTACCAAAAGATTATTGGGAAAAAATTTTGAGGTTATCGGACTAGACAACCTCAACGATTATTACGACACCAATCTTAAAGTAGACCGCCTTAAAATTCTTAGGGAATCTGAATCCTTCACGTTCTACCAAAAAAATCTAGAAGACAAGACATCAGTGGATCAAATCTTTAAAGAACACCGTCCTCACCGAGTCATCCATCTTGCAGCTCAGGCTGGTGTCCGCTATTCTATCGACCATCCAGATATTTATATACAACGGAATATAATTGGAACCTTCAACATTCTAGAGGCCTGCCGCCACAATGATATTGAACATCTTATCTACGCATCCAGCAGTTCGGTTTATGGTCTCAACACTAACTACCCATTTTCCGTCCAGGACAACGTCAGCCATCCAGTATCTCTTTATGGTGCCACCAAAGTATCCAATGAATTGATGAGCCATTCCTACTCGCATCTTTATGGGATACCAACAACAGGGGTCAGATTTTTTACTGTATATGGGCCATGGGGCAGACCCGATATGGCTTATTTTTTATTTACTAAAGCTATTTTAGCTTCAAAACCCATCGACGTTTATAATCAAGGAAATATGGAACGTGACTTTACCTATATCGATGATATTGTGGAAGGAATTTATCGAATCGTTCAGAAGATTCCCCAACCCAATCATAACTGGTCGGGAGACAATCCAAACCCAGCTTCTTCTTCCGCACCGCACAGACTTTATAATATTGGCTCCAACTCACCCATTAAATTGATGGATTATATCCAAGAAATTGAGATAAACCTCGGGATAAAAGCAAAGTTGAACATGATGCCAATGCAAGATGGAGACGTAAAAAAATCACATGCTGATGTTTCAGACTTAATTAGGGATTTTGATTACAAACCCAAATGGACAATAAAGAAGGGGGTAAAAAGCTTTGTCAACTGGTACCTAAACTACTATAAGGTTTCTTGACAAACAAAAACGCGAAGCAAAAAATTTAGAAATAGAACTTTATCAATTTCTATTCTTTTCAATTTTCCAATTGAGAGGTAATTTCAGGTTGTGCCAATAGCATTCTTTCAATCTCATCAAGGGTCATACGAGTTGTATTCTCTGAATTATAATCTTCCGTACCCACAATATTCCTGTCACCCTCGTAAAGGTACTTATTATAATTTAAATCCCGACCATCGATGCTAACCCTTAAATAATCCTCTAAATCTTCAGACCTCAGTAATTCGCCTCTTGATGCAAGTGTTTCATACATTTTTTCACCATGCCGCATACCTATCGTTTTTATTTCCGATTTAGAATGAAAAATATTTTTTAATGCCTTGGCTAAATCTCCCATTGAACAAGAGGGCGCTTTGCGAACAAAAATATCCCCTTGACGAGCATTTTCCAAAGCAAATGCTACAAGATCTATAGCCTCTTTCAGAGGAAGAAGAAACCGTGTCATGTTGGGTTCGGTTACCGTAATAGTTTCGTTGTTTTTAATCTGTTTTAAAAAAAGAGGTATAACCGAACCGCGGGAAAAAAGCACATTACCATAACGCACGATGGTTAATATCGAATCTCCTTCAGAAAGATTTCGCGCTGAAGACTCGACTACCTTTTCCATTAACGCCTTGGTAATTCCCAAAGTGTTAATAGGAAATACTGCTTTATCGGTACTAAGGCAAACTACCCTGGAAACTCCATGACTGATTGCAGAGTCTATTACGTTGCGGCTTCCATGAACATTTGTTTGTGTAGCCTGCACTGGAAAAAACTCGCAACTCGGAACCTGTTTTAATGCTGCAGCATGAAACACATAATCAACTCCAGACATGGCATCATCAACACTGCTTCTATCTCTGATATCTCCGATATAAAATTTAATTTTTGTATTTTGCAGTTTTTGCCGCATTTCATCTTGTTTCAGCTCATCCCGACTGAAAACTCTAATTTCCTTAAAGTTTTTATCAAGAAGATAATTAACAAAATATCCTCCAAATGATCCCGTACCACCCGTAATCAAAATGGTCTTTCCCTCAAATTTCGACATACAACTGCTCCCAAAAAGACTATTTTTTAATATTTAGCTGATTTTATACTTCACGGTTATACGCATAGAAATTAAAAAGCTGTAACTACCAAAAATTTAACGGGTTTTTAATCCAAAAACATGAGCCGCAAGCATAAACCTAATGGCAGCGAAAACACCATTATAATTTAAATCATCTATAAATAAGATAAAGCGGACAATATTTCTGGTTGAGCTAATAACAGCGCTTTAATTTCTTTAACCGTCATACGCTTTGAATTCACAGAATCATAATCTTGAAGCTGGATCAATTGTTTTTCACCTTCACTCAAATATTTCTCATAGTTTAATCCGCGAGAATCCATACGTAACCTCAGAAAATCGCCAATGTCCTCCGATCTGGCAAGTTCTTCCTTTGAGGCAAGAGTTTCATGCATTTTTTCTCCGTGCCTCATTCCTATTATTTTTATTTCAGATTTTGATTTAAAAATTGATTGTAGTGCTTTAGCAACATTTCCAAGCGTGGAAGAAGCAGCCTTTCGGATAAAAATATCCCCCTGCTCACCATATTCCAGAGCAAAATTAACCAGTTCAACCGCTTCACTTAAAGGCAACCAAAATCGGCTCATTTCTAAAGCCGTCAAGGTTAAAGGACGCTGTTCTCGGATTTGCTTGATAAATACAGGAATGACAGAACCGCGAGTAAATAATATGTTTCCATAACGCACAACAGATAATATAGTTCTCCCATCTGGAATACTGCGGGCTACAGATTGAATCATTCTTTCCATCAGAGCTTTTGTGTTTCCCAAAGCATTGACAGGATACACAGCCTTATCAGTACTTAAACTCACTACTCTTTCGACTCCTTTCTCAATCGCCGAAGCAATTACATTTTGGCTTCCAATAACATTGGTTTGCATAGCCTGTGTTGGAAAAAATTCACATGTCGGAACTTGCTTTAAGGCAGCGGCGTGAAAAATATAATTTACTCCAATAATGGCATTATCCAAACTGGATCTGTCTCTTATATCTCCAATATAATATTTGATTTTAGAGTTATTGAACCTTTGCCGCATTTGCTCCTGTTTCATCTCGTCGCGGCTAAATACCCTAATCTCTTTAAAATCTTTATCCTGTAAATAGTCTGCAAAATATTCTCCAAATGATCCCGTACCCCCGGTAATCAAAATGGTTTTACCTTTAAAATTTGCCATCAGCTCCCCTATCAAATCAGCAGTAATTTTAAATGACGCTGCTTAACATTCTTAACCTGTAGCTTATAAAAATAATGTATTTCTCAAAAATATTAAATTAAACCTTAACTTTAAAAAAAGTAAAGGAAAGTAACGATAGTATACACATGGGAAGGGAAAAATTTGCGCAACATTAGCCTCTACGTAATCTTCATTTTCTCTAATTAAAAACACCAGCAAAAAATCTTATTTCGCACTTTTAACAACCTTCCAAAAACTGAAACCCAAAAGATAACCCATTTAAAAATCAATCTGCAAGAAGCCTTAACGTATTGTTTTAAAATATTGTTACTACTTTTCATATAATATATACTCGGTTGAGGTAGAGCTGAACTAGAAAAAGGGGGTCTCTTGGAATCTAAAATTAACCTCGCTCTGGCAGGCGCGGGATATTGGGGGAAAAACCTGGCCAGGGTTTTCTATGAGCTCGGTGTCCTAAAGTACATTTGCGATCCCTCAGAAGAAACCTTAACAATAGAATCAGAAAAGTATCCTGAAATTAAAACCACGGATTCATTTTCAGAAATAATAGCTTCTCCAGAAATTAATGCCGTCGCAATTGCCGCCCCTGCGGAAAAACATTATTCTCTCGTCAAAGAAGCCCTCCTTAAAAAAAAACATGTCTTCGTCGAAAAACCTTTGGCTATAAAAATTGAAGAAGGGGAAGAGCTGATTAAATTGGCAAAACAACAAGGAATGGTTTTGTTCGTAGGACATATTTTGCATTACCACACGGCTATTCAAACCATAAAAAATATGATCCAAAAAGGAGATCTTGGTCAACTTCAATATATTTATTCAAACCGATTAAATTTAGGGAAAATACGAAGGGAAGAAAATATTTTATGGTCTTTTGCCCCTCATGATATTTCTGTCATTTTGTCTCTCGTAGGGGAAGAGCCTAGTGAAGTCAATTCAAACGGATCTAATATTCTTAATCCCAATATTGCCGATACAACTTTAACCAAATTAAAGTTCCCATCTGGAGTTCAAGCGCATATATTTGTTTCCTGGCTTCATCCTTTCAAAGAACAAAAGCTGGTGATAGTTGGTGAAGATGGGATGGTCGTGTTTGATGATACCGCTCCCATCGATCAAAAACTTGTACTATATTCACATCGGATATCATGGAAAAATGGTATCCCTGCACCAGAAAAAAAAGAGGGAACCCCGATCGATTTAACCAAGCAATGGAAGGAGCCCTTAAAGGAGGAGGGACGTGCGTTTATCGATTCGATTCATGGCAAACCCGCCTTGACAGACGGAGAAGAAGGGTTGAAGGTTTTGAAAGTATTGCAACGAGCGCAAATAAGTATGGATAATAAAACCAGCTTTACAAAAAACAAACCGTATTTCATTCATGAAACCAGTGTGGTAGACGAAAATTGCCAAATTGGGACGGGCAGTAAAATATGGCATTTTTCACATATTTTAAAAAACTCTATACTAGGCAAAAAAGTAAACATTGGGCAAAACGTTGTGGTTGGACCTAATACAAACATCGGAAATAATGTAAAAATTCAAAATAATGTTTCCGTGTACGAGGGAGTAACTCTTGAGGATAATGTTTTTTGTGGGCCTTCCTGCGTGTTCACGAATGTCATCAATCCGAGAAGTTCTATTTCTCGAAAAAAAGAAATTTTACCGACCTTAGTACGTGAAAATGTGACTATTGGAGCCAACGCAACCATACTTTGCGGAATAACGATTGGCCGATATGCTTTTATAGGAGCGGGAGCCGTTGTGACTAAGGATGTTCCCGATTATGGACTAATTTATGGGAACCCTGCCAGACAGCATGGATGGATATGTGAGTGTGGGTATAAACTTGACTCCAATTACCATTGTACCGCATGTAGAAAAACAATAGACCTCTCTTAAACCGTCACGGATTTGAATAAGTATGGAAATCCAAGATAGGCCGTTCTCTCCTAAAAAAAAAATAGCAAAACAGAATGCCGATAACCCCTTTTTTTCTAACGGTTAAGTAATATTTTCCGATATAAAATACCAGACCAAATTTTAAAACCAACAGCCACATTTTTATTAACTGTAATCACCCAAGCGAGTTTTTTTCTCCCTATGATAAAAATGGCCATTATTTCAGAGTGCGACAACATTTAAGCTTTGCAAGCATGGCAAAAAACCATTCCTATTTTAAAAAAAATGTGGAATAGATATCGTGAAAATTTGGGTGTGACCTACCAAACTGGGGAAATGGAGTAGAGGTAGCAAAATATGACTGAAGCTTATCCAAAGGAAACCACCAGTTCCAACGAAACGTTACGTAACATTCTTCTTTTTATTGTCTGGGGAGGGATTCTCTATTTGTGTGCGTTAACATTGAAAAGCTACTATCTGGCTGGAAAACCACCTTTATGGGATAACTTAGTTTACCAACAAAAAGCCCTAAATATTTTAACCAATTGGCTTGATGGAGATTCAGAAAAGGCACTAAAAAATCTTTATGCAGAAAACATCCCTGCCTATCTTTTAGCCATGGCCAGTAGTTTTCTTCTCTTGGGTTTCAATCCTTTTTCGCCCTATCTTGTTTCGGCCTTGTTTGGGGTAGGTTGTATGATAGCCGTTTACCTACTTGGTCAAGAACTCGGTATTGGTAAACGCACGACCTTTTGGGGAGTAATGTTCTTGTCATTACTACCAAATTTTATCTATCAGAATTTTTTACAAACACGCAATGATTTTCCTTTGGCATTTTTTATTACTTTGAGTTGGGTGTTTCTCTTACGAGGGGTAAAACGTAAAGATATTAAGCTAGCATTTTTCGCTGGGATAATTGCCGGTATTGGCACGCTTTTTAAAGCCAGCGCCCCAGGATACATTGCTTGGGGAATTCTTGCTTTTCTAGTATTACCAGAAAAATATATTCAAACAAATTTTAAAGACCGTTTAAAACTGGCTCTTCTTTTTTTTGGGGGAGCCGTACTCTCCTGCGGATGGCATTTTTTGACGCATCTTGGTCAAATTCTAAGCTATTACACAATATGGGGAAACGCTAAAGCATGGATAACATCACAATATAATCTACAGGGCAATTGGACAGATTATTTTTTCTACATAAAGAATATTATTTTCTTTCATCTAGGTGAAAAAATTTTCCTTGGAATTGCTATTGTTAGCGGGGTATTGATAATACGATGGTTTATAAAACGCCAAACACTAAGGTATTCAGAAGAAAAATCAAAAGAGTCGCCGCTTATTACTTTGGTTGCCTTAGCTGGAACAATTCCGATTGTTTTCATTTCCTTAAGACAAAGCTTTTCAAGCCTAGGGGATATCCCTACCCTACCATTACTTGCCGCCGGAAGTCTTGCTTTTTTAAACAGAGTTTCATGCGGAATAGCTATTCCTAGATCTGTTCTGGTGTCTCTTCTACCTCTGTGCCTGATTCTCTCAATTTATAACCTGCCAATTACTGAAAAACAGTTCTCTGCCAAAGATATTGAAAAGTTTTCATATGCTACTATGGAAATCCGAAAAAAGTTCGGGTTGTCAAATACACCCATGATGCAGGTATTCTCCCATCCAATCTATAACATCGACTCACTCTCATGGTTATGGCTAATGAATCCAAAAACGGATAGAGGTTTTGTCCACGAAAAGTCAGAGATTCATCAAATTATATTTCCAGAGGATGGCAAGATTATTGCCTCAAAACTCGCAACTTTTCCCTTGCTGATCCTATCTGATTATTCAGGCACCCTAATTAAAGGAGAAGACTTTCATCCTTTCAATCGATTACATTCTGAAATTAATTCAGCCATTAAAGAGCAGGATCAATTTATCAAATTAAAAACAATAAAGCTTGAGGACGGAAAATTTCCAATTCATTTTTTAATCAACAAAAACTTTTCCACATTGAGACCAAAAGGAGAAACAACAGACGGATGGTTGGAATGGGAAGAGGAAGTTGATTTTTTCTCCTCTAGAAAAACCAAGTTCCTTTGGCGTGGGAGGCCAATACGTAAGGTAGATTCTTTTAAGCTAGCCTATAAAGACAACCCTAGAAAATCTATAAGGATGAGACTCCATCAAATCCTACCAAACGGAAAATACGAATATCAAAGCGAAATGGTTCCAGCGACTGAAAAGCTGCTCACATTTATCATAAAACCACATTCTTCCGACCTTATGTTACCTGCCTCAAAGAAAGATGGGCGAATGCTTGCCTTTAATCATGTTGAAATAGAGGTAGTAAAATATGAATGATTACGAGCCCCAAAGAACATCTTTTCCATTCAATATTTTTGTACTGCCTCTTTTTGCTGGAACCCTAATTGCATTATTCAATATGCAATGGATGGAGCTCTTTCAATTAATTAATGCTCCGCAAGCAGACTCTCTAGTCTACATGACCGAATCTTTTAACGATTATTGGGCTATGAGAAATGGTGATATATTTGGTCTTTTTAAAAAATATTTTTTGAATGGGAACCAACAAAACTCACCTCTATTGTGGTGGCTTGCAGCCTTATCTTATTTCATTCTGGGTTTAAATCCCATTAATGCCTATATTGTAATCGCACTAATCTACCTCATATGGGTCGCAGGTGTTGTCTATCTAGCGTGGTGTATTTTAGAGGACTCCAAGTATGCCTTGGCTTGTGGGTTGATGGCGGCATTTCTTCCAAGTGTCGCCGCACATGGACTCAGAAACTTTATGCTGGATTTCGTTGCCGCCGCCCCATTTATTTGGGCAACTGTATTTTTAGTAAAAAGTAATTTGGGATTTAAGCGGCAAGAGGTAATCATCTATGCGATTCTATCTGGCATAACCATTTTATTTCGCACCACCTTACTTCCATATTTTGCTTCACATCTCGTTATTGTTTTCGTTTTAGCATTTTCACAAAAAAGACATCCTCATTATGGGAATATGGGTCTCGCTGTCTTAGTGGGCGGACTCACATGCGGGTGGTTTATATTCCCAAATCTTGAAAGAATATTCGACTATTATGGGTATTGGGCTTCTCAGGCAAATGAAAATCGAGTATCAACTTCTTTCTTAAGCAACCTTGGTTTTTATATAAATCTAGTTAAAAAATTCCACTTCAAAGGGCTTACTGTTTCGGTTGCCATTGCAATTTCCTTAATTGCAAGCGGTCGATTGATTTATATGTTTATGAATGGAAAACTGGCGCAAAAACAAATTAAAACGATTGTAAATGCACTCATAATTTTGCTGCCACTGGCTTTGGTTTCAACGGTAATTCTTTCCCTCTATTCGTCTCGAGCTGCAACGGTCGACTATCCCTATATTTCGGCTTATCTCATGGTTCCGCCTCTTCTTTGGCGGATGGCTTCAGAAAAGGTCCAAACATTTTGGATTGGAGCAGGAATTATGATACTGGCCTTGGCTGGATACCAGGCGCATTACCTAAATTTGTTTTCATCAAAAGGTTTACAAGGTATAGATTTTCGCGAACGTGAAGTCCTACAAATGATTCTGAATGATGCTCAACTTACGGGGAAAAAAGATATAGTAATTGGCAACACTGCTATTCATCAGCATAATTCGTTAAGCTATAACTACTGGATTCTGGGAAACTATTTCCCTCGCTGGAGAGGGCATGTAAAAGGAGCACCTATCAGTCGGACGAATTCAGCTGTAGAATTAGCTAAGATGAATTCCAGTGCAGATTACGTCATCACAGCGGAGAATTACCAAGCAAAATACCCTCCTAATAATGTCGTGGCTCCTGAAGCGAACAATATTTTGCAGAATCTCTATGGTATGGTCTAT